>JBGAVB010000100.1:0-7908 GCA_044228345.1 Anaerolineae bacterium
CCTGGTGCAATCGGCAGGTGCGCGGCGATGATCGCCTGGGTCTGCACCGGGGTTGGCGCAGAGCAATGCATCAATACGGCCCAAGTGTATGACGTGGAGGTCAATTTGTCAAGCGCATAGAATCGTCGTCAGGTTGTCCGACACAGCAGAATTTAAGGGCTTTGCCCATTCGATGGTAAAATGGCGCCCACGAAGGAGGAGCTCTTCATGGCTTACGATAAAATTGTCATTCCCACAGACGGGACTCGGATCAGTGTGCGCGAAGGAAAATTGGCAGTGCCGGACAATCCGATCCTGCTGTTCATCGAAGGCGACGGCATCGGCCCGGACATTACGCGGGCCAGCATGCGCATTTGGGATGCGGCCGTGCAGAAGGTGTACGGCGGCCAGCGCAAGGTGGCTTGGGGCGAGATTTACGCGGGCGAAAAGGCGTTCAACATCTATGGGGATTACTTCCCCCAAGAATCGCTCAACGCTATTCGCGAGTTCTACGTCGGCATCAAAGGCCCATTGACCACGCCGGTGGGCGGCGGCTTTCGCAGCCTCAACGTCGCCCTGCGCCTTGAGCTGGATCTGTATGCCTGCGTGCGCCCGGTGCGCTGGTTCCCCAACGTCCCTAGCCCCCTGCGCCACCCTGAGAAGGTGGACGTGGTCATCTTCCGCGAGAACACGGAAGATGTCTACGCCGGCATCGAATACCAGGCGGGGACGCCCGAAAATGAAAAAGTGGCGCGCTTCCTGCGCGAGGAGATGGGCGCGCGCTTCTGCGAAGGCGCGGGTATCGGCATCAAACCGATCAGCGCGTTTGGCACCAAACGGCTGATGCGCAAGGCCATTCAGTACGCGCTGGAGTATGGCCGCAAGAGCGTCACCCTGGTGCACAAGGGCAACATCCAGAAGTTCACCGAAGGCGCATTTCGCAACTGGGGCTACGAGTTAGCCAAAGAGGAATTCGGTGATGTGACGATCACGGAGGACGAGTTGTGGCAGGCGCCATACAACGGCCAGGCGCCGGCCGGTAAGATCGTCATCAAGGATCGCATCGCCGACATCATGTTCCAAATGATGCTCCTGCGGCCGGATGAGTTCGATGTCCTCGCCACACCCAATCTCAACGGCGACTACCTGTCGGACGCCGTGGCCGCCCAGGTGGGAGGCGTTGGCATCGCCCCTGGCAGCAACATTGGCGACCACATCGCTGTTTTCGAAGCCACGCATGGCACCGCGCCCAAGTACTCTAACCTGGACAAGGTCAATCCCGGCTCGCTCTTGCTCTCCGGCGTCATGATGTTGGAGTACATTGGTTGGAAAGAAGCCGGTCAGGCCATCATTGACGCCTACATCAAGACGGTGGAGCAGAAGATCGTCACCTACGACTTCGCACGCCAAATGCAGGGCGCGACCGAAGTCAAGACCTCCGAATTCGCCTCCGCCATTATCTCCAACCTGTAGAAGTGCAAAGTGCAGAGTACAAAATGCAAAACGCTGGCAGGACGCTGCCACTTTGTACTCTGCGCTCTGCACTTTGTACTTTCTCCGCTCTCCCTGTATAATCATTGATGTGTGACTTTCTGAACAAACTGCGCTGCGTCATACCCCGCGGGGCGGCGGGGCGTTAGGATGACACATCACTCAAGCGCCTGAGGAGTCTTCGGCGTGTGGACCGAGGGCCGTGACTCAGGCAGCGGCTCGCAGCTTCGTTGTTGAAGCCGCGATGCAGTTCAACCACCAAGGAGGCTAGCTCGTTATGGCGGCGCTCGTTGAATCCCTGTGGCGGGGCATCACCTACCGTGGCCGTGAAGGTCATTGGGCCTGGATGATGCACCGTGTCGGCGGACTCGGTATTCTTCTCTTCCTCTTTCTGCACGTGTTCGACATCTACTTAATGAACCTGGGCAAAGAGACGTTTTCGAAGTTCCTGTTCCTCTACAGCGGCCCCCCCTTCAAGATTATGGAAGTCTTCCTGATCTTCGGCGTCATCTATCATGCGATCAACGGCCTGCGCGTCATCATCGTGGACTTCTGGCCCTCCTCCACCAAATACCAACGTTTGATGTATCGTATTGCGCTGGTCGTTGTTCTGCTCATCTTCGTGCCCGCGGCGGTTGTCACCCTGAGCACGCTGTTTACACCCGCGTAGGAGGAGCCATCATGAGTGCACTTTCGCAGTATCGTGTGCGCGGCCGTCGCTTCGAGGCGCTGTCCTGGTTTTTCATGCGCCTTTCGGGCCTGGCCCTGCTCTTTCTTGCCATGTTCCACCTGCTCTACATGCACCTGGTCTTGCGCGTCGAGCGCATCACGTTCGATGTGATTGTGGAACGCTGGACCGGGCCTTTCGGCTGGTTCTGGAGCCTTTACGACCTGGCCTTGCTCCTGTTCGCCTTGATCCACGGCGCCAACGGCGCGCGCTGGGTGATTGATGATTATGTGCGCAGCCCAGGCTGGAACCTGGTGGTCAAGAGCGTTGTCTACCTCTTGGTTGGCCTGATGATCCTGATGGGCGTCATGACCATTTTTCGCTTCCAGATTGCAGCCTGAGACGGAGATCAACCATGCCAACCCATAAATTTGATGTCGTCATTGTCGGCGCCGGCGGCGCTGGTTTGATGGCGGCCCTGTACGCGTCACAGGGCGCCAAGACGTGCGTAGTCAGTAAACTCTATCCCACCCGTTCACACACCGGTACGGCGCAGGGCGGCATTGGGGCCGCGCTCGCCAACCTGGAAGAGGACCATTGGGAATGGCACGCCTTTGACACGGTCAAGGGCAGCGACTACATGGGCGACCAGGATGCGATTGATTTCATGTGCAAAGAGGCCGTCAATGTGGTCTACGAATTGGAGCACATGGGTCTGCCCTTTGATCGCACCGCAGATGGACGCATCTCCCAGCGTCCCTTCGGCGGTCACACCAACAACGTCACCAAGAAACCCGTGCGCCGCGCCTGCCACGCGGCCGATCGCACCGGGCACATGATCCTGCAAACCCTCTACCAGCAGTGCATCAAAAACAATGTCACCTTCTTCGATGAGTTCCATGTCGTTGACCTGCTCGTCACCGACGGCAAGGTGAACGGAATTGTCGCCCTGGAGATTGACACCGGCGAGTATCACGTGTTCCATGCCAAGGCGGTCTGCTTTGCCACCGGCGGCTTTGGCCGCGTCTGGCAGATCACCAGCAACGCGCACGCGCTGACCGGCGACGGCAACGCGATTGCTCTGCGCCGCGGCATTCCGCAGGAGGACATGGAATTCTTCCAGTTCCATCCCACCGGCATTTGGCGCATGGGCATCCTGATCACCGAAGCGGTGCGCGGCGAAGGCGGCGTGCTGATCAACGGCAAGGGCGAACGCTTCATGGAACGCTACGCCACCACGGTCAAAGATCTGGCCTCGCGCGATGTCGTCTCACGCGCCATCTACCTGGAAATCATGCAGGGCCGCGGCGTCGAAGGCAAGGATTACGTTTACCTGGACGTGCGACCGGAAACCATCAACAAGTACGCAGAGATGGACGGCCGCAAGGGCCTGGATGGCAAGCCGATCCATGTCACGGCCGAGGAGATCGAAGCCAAACTGCCCGACATTGCCGACTTCTGCCGCACCTACCTGGACGTGGATCCGGTCAAACAGCCGATGCCCATTCAGCCAACGGCGCATTACGCGATGGGCGGCATCCCTACCAACCTGAATGCGGAAGTGGTGATTGACGAAAACAACACGGTGCTGCCTGGCTTCTACGCCGCAGGCGAGTGTGCCTGCGTTTCCGTACACGGCGCCAACCGCCTGGGCACCAATTCCCTGGTGGACCTGGTGGTTTTCGGCAAGGTGGCCGGGGTGCGCATGGCGGAGTATGCCAAACAAGTGGACTTCACGCCGCTGCCGGCCAATGCCGAAGGCGATGTCAAGGCCCGCCTGGAGGGCATTCGCAACGCGACGGGCAAGGAAAATGTGGCCGATATCCGGCGCGACATGCAGGTCATGATGATGGCCAATGTGGGCGTCTTCCGCACGGAGCAGCTGTGCCAGGAGGCGCTGAGCAAGCTGCGCGAACTGAAGCAGCGTTACCAGAACATTTCCATCATGGACAAGGGCAAACGCTATAATACCGAGCTGTTGGAAGCCTTTGAGCTGGGAAATTTGCTTGACCTGGCCTACGTCACAGCCGCAGCCGCGCTCGCGCGCACGGAGAGCCGCGGTGGTCATGCCCGCGACGACTATCCGAAGCGCGATGATGTCAAGTGGCTTAAGCACAGCCTGGCGCGCCTGGAAGATGACGGCAGCGGCGTTGGGGTGCAGTTGACCTATAAGCCGGTTACAATCATCAAGTACCAGCCGAAGGAGCGCGTCTACTAAACGCTGAATGTTGAACAAGGAATGCTGAATGTCGGCCGACACCGTGTCGGTTCAACATTCAGCGTTCAGAATTCAGCGTTCCGTAACCTGGGAGGCCCATGATGCAAGTTAGTATCAAAATTCAGCGCTTCAATCCTGAACAGGACAAGAAGCCTTACTGGAAAACGTATCAAGTCGAGGCGGCGCTCAATGACCAAATCCTCGACGTGCTGCACAAGGTCAAATGGTACCAGGACGGCACTCTGACGCTGCGCCGGTCCTGCGCGCACGGCATCTGTGGCTCGGATGCGATGGTCATCAACGGCCGCAATCGCCTCGCCTGCAAAACGCTGGTCAAGCACGTCGGCGCCAACATCACGGTGGAGCCGATTCGCGGCATGAAAATCGTCAAAGACCTGGTGGTGGACATGCGGCCGTTCTTTGCCAAGTATCGTTCTGTGTTGCCCTATCTCATCAACGACAGCCCGCCGCTGGATACCGAACGCTTGCAAACCATCGAGGCGCGCGAGCGTTTCGATGACACCACCAAGTGCATCCTGTGCGCGTGCTGCACCACCGCCTGTCCCAGTTTCTGGGCCAATGAGGACTACGTCGGGCCTGCCGCCATCGTGCAGGCGCACCGCTTCATCTTCGATGATCGCGACCAGGGCAGGATGCAGCGCCTCGAAGTGCTCAATGAGCGCGACGGCGTCTGGCGCTGCCGCACCGTTTTCAACTGCGTCGAGGCGTGCCCACGCGACATTGACATTACCAAGGCCATCGGCGACGTGAAGAAGGCGCTGCTCTACAGCAACTTCTGATTCCTCAGCCTACGCAGGCGGCCACCAGTCCATGCAGGTGGACTTCGTATTCGTTACCGCGACCTCGGTCGCCGGGGTGACAAACACATCCTGCCAGGCGCCTCCTGGCAGGATGTCTATTTTGTGGGGGGATTCAAACGATGACGAGTTCTCTCTTGCTACCGGACGGGGGCCGCGAGGCGCCGGTCAATGACCTTTCGCTGGGCGCATTACGGGCGGCCTTTACGCTCCTGACCACGCCCAGCCTTGAAAGCCTGGCCGGCGCCTACCGGGCCGAGTTCGTGGGGCCAGCCTGGCTGCGCCGCTTTGCGCCCCCTGGCCTGGTCATAACGCCCCTGGCGGGCTGGCTGGGCAAGGCTTTTGACAGCCAGGGCCACGGCATCAACCTGGTGCGACGCCGTGGGGTGGTGCAGCGCGTGCTGCCCATGACCACACAATGGCTGCCCTCGCGCGTAGATGGCCGGCCTTGCGTCACTCTGGTCTATGCGCCCGGTTCGCCGTTTCCCTTCGCCTACATCGTGGATGAGCTGCGCACGATTGACGCCGACACCCTGCTCGGTCTCAGCTTTGCCGCCGCGCCCTGGCTCGCCCGCCTGCCGATTCCTTTCTTACTGCGCCGTCAGGCAAAACTTGCGGCGTTTTTTGGCAATGCGCCGCTGGCCGGCGCTGATCTTGATCTGATGCGGGACATGAGCCGGCCGCGTGGCGAGGGAACCTTTTGACATCCCTCTTCTTGCCAAAACAGCCTATGTCGCAGCGGGGATGATGGATAAAAGTTGACATAAAATCCAAACACAGGAGTGTGATGCCAAGATTGGGGGTGCGCCCATGGCCTATGATGTGATCGTGATCGGCGGGGGGATCGCCGGCTCAGCCCTGGCCACGGTGTTGGCTAATCAGGGAATTGAAGTGCTCGTGTTGGAGCGCGAGCGCGTCTTCAAGGATCGAGTGCGCGGCGAAGCAATTCATCCGTGGGGCGTGGCCGAGGCGCGGGCGCTGGGGCTGCTGCCCGCCATGCTCACCTGCGGCCGCGAAGTGCGCTACTGGACTACTTCGTTTGGCGCGCCGCCCGGCGACCGCCGCGACCTGATCCTCACCACGCCGCATCAAGCTGGCGCCTTGACCTTCTATCATCCCACGATGCAGGAGACCTTGCTGCAAGCCGCTGCGCGCGCCGGCGCCAGCGTGCAGCGGGGGGCCATCCGGCCACGGTGCAGGCTGAGATGGACGGTCAGCTTGAGACGCTGCGCGCCAACCTGGTGGTGGCGGCTGATGGCCGCCTGGCGCGTTCGCGCGGTTGGGGCGGTTTCATCGTACAGCGCAAGCCCCATCCGCTCTCGATTGCTGGGGTGCTCCTGGAAGGCGTACAAGCGCCGGAGGATTCCGTCCATGTGCTCTACTACCCGCCGCGTGCACGCGCGGCGATGCTCTTTCCGCTCGGCAATCAACGCTTTCGCACCTACGTCGTTTACCCCACGGAAACGACGCCAGTCAGCCTGGGCGGGCACCGCAACCTGACGCACCTGCTGGCCGTTTGTCAAGAGATCGGCGTGCCGCCTGCCTGGTTCGACGGGGCGCGCCTGGGCGGCCCCATGGCGACTTTTGACTGCGCCGAGGCCTGGGTCCAGCATCCGCACGCGCCCGGTCTCGTGTTGATTGGTGATGCGGCCATGGCGCCCAACCCAATTTGGGGCTGCGGACTGTCGTCGGTGCTGAGGGATGTACGCACGTTGGCCGGCGCGCTGCTCAGCCAGACCAATTGGCGGCAGGCTGGCCACGCGTACGCGCTGGCGCACGAGCATGATCGCCGGGCGTTATTGCGCGCGGAGGATGTGCTGACGCGGCTGCTGTTCGAAATGCACACCGGCGAGGAAGGGCTGCGTCTGCGCATGTCGCCGCGCCAGGTGATCGGCCCGGCGCGGCGGCTGGACATTGTTGGCCTGGGGCCAGACGCGGCGCGCGTCCTGTAATCGAGCCTGCTTCAAAAAAGATTGGCAGGATGAACAGGATTTGCCTTATCCTGTCATCCTGCCAATCCTGTTCATCCTGTCAACAACACAGCACTTTAGGCCGAATTGGCAGGATGAATTGCCTTATCCTGTCATCCTGTCAATCCTGTTCATCCTGTCAACAACACAGCAATCAGCGGGCGGCGTTGCTGTTCATGTTGGCGTTGCGGCTGGAATCCGAAGTCTGCGCCGGATCACGCATACCGCTGGTGTGGCACCAGCCGGTCTTGTGCCCCAGGTTGTTGGCGCCGGACAACTGCGCATACGCCTGCTCCACCACGCCATCCTCAGGGTCGCTCAAGAAGGGATCAGTGGCGATATTGCAGTAGTCGTAGCGATACCAGACGTCAGTAAAGGACGTGGTGTGATAGTAGACCTTGGCCCGCGCCCAGGACGGGATGCCAGCCAGCCAGGTCGCCGCGCCGCTGTAGGTCAGATCGTAGTTGGAACCGCAGCCCGCGCCAAAGATCTGGCCGAGCAGGGCCAGGTTGCCGGCCAGGTTGGTGCCCTGGTACGGCGTGCCAACCGACTGAATCAGGCGCGGGCCTGTCGCGTAGTCAAGACCACTCCAGTAGTAGGTATACAGGTGCAGCGAGGCCGCGCCGCCCTGGCTGTGCGCCACGACGCCAAACGAGGTCCACGCTGCGCCAAAGGTCTTGATCAGATTGGCAAACTGATCATGCGTACGGTTGCGATTCAGATCAGCAAAGAGCGAGGCATTGGTGAACTGCGCCAACGGCCAGG
>JBGAVB010000101.1:0-7871 GCA_044228345.1 Anaerolineae bacterium
CCTGGCGAATGTACTGATCGAAGACCGCAATCGAATTGGACTTCAACGCCTCGTCTACCATGTAGTGCAGATTAGCCGAGATGAGCGTACCGATTTTTTCTAACAACGATGCCATGCTTGCGTTACCTCCGTTGATCTGAGCGATTCATGCAGCCTGGTAAAGATCCCAGGCAGTTGGAAAGGCTGTTCTTGCGGATTGATTTTACCCGCAATTGTCGAAATGCGCTAGACGACGCCCTGACACTTGACTGACGGTCGGTTAGGGGACGCCCACCAGTTTGTAACCCCGTCCGCGCAAGGTGGTCAAGTAGCGGGGATTGGTCGGGTCTGGCTCGATTTTGGCCCGCAGGCGACTGACCAGCTTCTCGATGCGGGCGTCGTCTACGGTATCCATGTAGTCCTGTCCCCACACCGCTTCGACCACCTGGTATTTGTCGCAAATCTTTCCCAATTGACCGTAGAGCAAGAGCAGCAGGCGAAATTCCAGGTTTGTCAAGGCCTCGGTGGGGCGACCGTCCACTGTCACCGTGCCGGTCTCCACATCCACGTGCACACCCTGCACGCCAGGGCGCACCAGGGCGCTCTGCTGCGCCAGGAATTGGCCGAACAGGCGGCTGAAGATGCGCGGAGTGTCATCTTCAGCACCCAAAAGCAGATGCTTGTTGTGCAGGGTGTTCATGACCGCCAGCGGCGCCTCGCCCCCCGGCGCGACGAGCGCCATCAAAGCCACGCGCTCCCCCTCGTTCAAGCCTGCCCAGATCTTGATGCACTCCGTCTGCACGGCCAGGTTGCGCGGCAGGCGCTGCGCCGCTTCACGGTGAATGATCCAATCCTGGGCTGCATCGCGCAGCGGGGCGCCGGTCAAGCTGCCCAACACGCCGCACGCCGCCTCGACCAGGCCGATATGACCGCCAGCCCAATCAAGGACAAAATCTATGTCGCGCGTGCTGAAGGTGACGTGTAGTTCGTCGGCGAGCTGGCGGATCAAATCAGCCGCGTCGTCAGGCCTCAGCGGCGGCAGATAATAGGTGTGATGTGTGAATAGTTCGATAAACTCGTCAACGGTCTCGTCGCGGCGCAGCAGCGGCAGACTTTCGTTGGTGGCCGTTACAAACACCAACGTGCGCCGATATTGATCTCTCAACGCGCGCAGATTGAGAAAGACGCGGCTGTCAACGCGAGCCAGGACGTCATCGAACTCATCGAAAACCATCACCACCGTGCGTCCGAGCCCGTCGAGCACAGCGGTCAAACCCTGGTTGAAACTCAGCGGGATATGAAATGGGCTGCGTGGGTTGATCAGTTCTTCATAGGCGCTGCGCAGCGCGCGCACCAGGGCGTCAGGCACCGTTTGTTGGCGCAGCGTATCCTGCAGGCAACGCAAAACCAATTCATAGAGACCCTGATCATTCAAGCCCAACATGCGGTTGCAGTCAACATAGACAAAGATAGCCTCGCGGCTTGGCACGGTAATCTGGGCCTGGAACTGAGGCAGGCACAACATGCGCAGGAAGGCTGATTTGCCGATGTTGCTGATTCCTACCACGGCGCAGCTCTCAAGCGCGTTCAGGTACTGCAGAACTACCTGCGCTTCATCGCCGCGCATGAAACTACCGTCGCTGCGCATCATGCGATCGGGCATACGTGTTTCGTCCTCGTGTGTGATGTTGGCGCCTTCACTGGCAGCCGGGCCACCGGCTCGTTGACCGATGAAATTCCGGGCGGCAATCCGCTCAGGACGTCGGGTCGCCGCCGGAACTATTCCTCTGTACGCACAAACCTATCCGCGGTTCCGTCGTGATGTGTAGATTATCAGATCGTGTCTAGTTTAGGATACGATCGTACACTTCGTGCTTGCCAATCCAAAACCAGACTATTGTATCGCCTTGTAGAGCACCCAAAACCCGATAACGTCGGTCAATTCTGGCCGAGTAGATTTGGTCTTCTGGATCAATGCGCTTGAAGTGGAGGCTAGGGTGACCAGGGTTCTCCTGCCACAAGACATAAGCCTCATCTGCCTTGCGCCGAATGTCTGTTGGCAAGGCGAGATAGAGTTCCCAGAAGCGTCTGGTCGTGCGCGACTTCACTGGGCCTTGACCTGACCATCTTCGATTATCATCTCGAGCGTCGCTCCGGCCTCAAACTCTGCAATGGCCTCGCGCGCCATGAGCCTGAATTTCTCACGTGAAGCCAAATAGGAGTTCTCCCAAATTTGTTCCTCCCTTTCGATATCATCATCGTCTAGGAGATCGTCTTGAGCGGAGTCGTTATTCGGCTGTGCCTGTGTTTGCAGCCAGCGCGCAAAATCAAGCACCTGTGCGGCGCGGCGCGCGGAGAGAGCGCGTACAACGTTCACGATGGCTTGTTCATACACTGTAGAATGGGTTGCGGTTTGATCTTCCATAAATCACCTACTGCGATGAGGCTCAGGCGTAATGAAAGTATTGTATCACATCTGGCCTATCAGACCAACTCCCACCATAATCAGCAGTTCCAAATGCAATCCGCACAACCCATTTTGAACACCCGCCGCTTGTGTGTTAGAATTCACGCAGGAGCCGATACTTTTGGGAGGCAATGATGCACATCCACCTTACGCTCAATGGCGAACAAACGACCTGGGACACAGCGCCGCATGAACTGCTCTTGACGGCGCTGCGCCGAGCCGGCATGTGGAGCGTCAAGCACGGCTGCGAAACGGGCGACTGCGGCGCCTGCGCGGTGCTCCTCAACGGCAAGCTGGTCAACACCTGCACGCGGCTGGCCGTTCAGGCCCACGGCGCCGCCATCGAAACGGTGGAACACCTCGCACCTGATCAACCCGGACGGCGTGAAAACGACTTACAGGCAGCATCCCCATCCGCCGCGCTGCATCCGCTGCAGCGGGCGTTCATTGAAACGGGCGCGATCCAATGCGGCTTCTGCACCCCGGCCCAACTGCTCGCCGCCAAGGCGCTGCTCGATCAAAATCCACAACCCAGCCCAGACCAGGTGCGCGAGGCGATCGCCGGCGTGCTCTGCCGCTGCACCGGCTACGCTCGCCCTGTGCAGGCGGTGCTGCGCGCGGCGGCCATGCTGCGCGGCGAAGCGGCGCCGCCCGTTGAAATGCCTCCGGTCGTCTTTGCCAGCGGCCTGGCATCCCAAGAGCGCCAGGCGCCTGCGGATGATACGCCAGAATTCCCCGACGATTCCTTCGACGGACGACCCACCGATACGCTGACCCGCACGCGCATGCCGGTCATGGTCGTCGCCCAGCCCGAAACGCGTGTCGTCAACAAGGCAGAAACCAAAGTGGACGCCATCAAGCTGGCCAAGGGCCGCCCGGTTTTCACCGATGATATGACCCTGCCGGGGATGCTGCACGCCGCCCTGCTGACCAGCCCCCACGCTCATGCGCGCATCCGCGCCATAGACGTGACCGCCGCACGCGCGCTGGAAGGCGTACACGCCGTGCTGACCTACCAGGACATACCGCGTGTGATGTACGCCAGCGGTGGGCAAAGCTACCCGCAGCCGCACCCCTACGATCAGGCGTCGCTTGACTCCAAAGTACGCCATGTGGGCGACCGCGTGGCCGTGGTGGCGGCGGAAACGCCAGAGATAGCCCAGGCCGCGCTGGCGCTGATCAAGGTGGACTACGAGGTGCTGCCGGCCGTCCTTGACCCCCTGGCCGCGATGCAGGAAGGCGCGCCGCAAATCCACGACGAGCCGGACGCCGTGGGCATTCATGACGCCGCGCACAATCGCTCACATCACATTTATGTCAAACATGGCGATTTGCAGCAAGCCTTTGCCGCAGCCGCGTGGACCTTCGAGCACGAATACCGCGTGCACCAGGTGCAGCAAGCGGCCATCGAGCCGCACGCCTGCATCACCTACTGGGATGAGGACGATCGTCTGGTGGTGCGAACAAGCACGCAGGTGCCTTTCCATGTGCGCCGCATCATTGCGCCGCTGCTGGGTTTACCGCTGCGCCGCATTCGCGTCATCAAGCCGCGCATCGGCGGCGGCTTTGGCGGCAAGCAGGAAATGCTCCTCGAAGACCTCTGCGGGCATCTGACGATCGCGACGGGCCGGCCCGTGCGCTTCGAGTACACGCGCAGCCAGGAGTTCAGCAGCGCGCGCTCGCGTCATCCGCAGATCATTCGCATCAAGACCGCCGTGCGCAAAGATGGCACGCTGGCCGCGATGCGCATCAAGACGGTGGCCGACACCGGCGCGTACGGTACGCACGGCCTGACCGTACAGATGGTCAGCGGCTTTCGCGGCCTCAGCACCTATCGCCTGGGCGCGGCCGAGTTCGACTGCGACGTGGTTTACACCAACAAACCAACGCCAGGCGCGTACCGCGGCTATGGCGCGCCGCAGGCTCTGTTTGCGCTCGAATGTCACATGGACGAAATCGCACATGCCATCGGCTGGGATCCGATCGAGTTCAAGCGCAAGAATTGGGTGCGCACAGGCGACGAAATGATGATGGCGCGGGCGATGGGCGAAGGGCGTGAAGGCTTTGCGCAGTGGGTCACCAGCAGCGGCCTGGAGGAATGTGTGCAGGAAGGCATGCAGGCGATGGACTGGGAGCGCAAGACGCGGCCAGGCTTCCACACCCCGCACCCCGACCGCCCCCATATCCGGCGGGGCTTGGGCGTCGCGCTCTGTATGCACGGCACCGGCATCGCCGGCCTGGACATGGGCGCGGCCAGTCTTAAGCTCAATGACGACGGTAGTTTCAACCTGCTCGTTGGCGCCACCGATCTAGGCACCGGCTCCGACACCATCCTGGCCCAGATTTGCGCCGAAACCCTGGGCGTGCCGCTGCGCGACATCATCATCTTCTCGTCCGACACCGATTTTACGCCGTTCGACACCGGCGCGTACGCGTCCAGCACCACTTATATCTCAGGCGGCGCGGTGCTCAAGGCGGCCGAGCAGGTCAAAGACCAGATCATCGAGCACGCAGTCAAGCATCTGCTGCCAGGCGCAGATCCGGAACGCGTCTGGTTGGAGGATCAGCATGTGCATGCGCCGGACGGGCGCAAGGTCAGCCTGGAAAAAGTGGCCCTGCATGCCACGCATCAGGCCGATCAGCATCAAATCATGGCCACAGCCAGCCACATGAGCTACGTTAGCCCGCCGCCCTTTGCCGCGCAGTTTGTCGAAGCCGATGTGGACACGGAAACGGGCCAGGTCACGGTGAACCGACTGCTGATGGCGGTTGACTGCGGCGTCGCGATCAATCCGCTGACCGCAGCCGGCCAGGTGGAAGGCGGCATGGTGCAGGCGCTCGGTTACGCGCACTGCGAAGAGATGGCCTACGACGAGGAAGGCCATCTGCTGAACCCACGCTTCGGGCCGTACCGCATTTACCAGGCCGACGAGATGCCGCGGCTGGATGTCATCCTGGTGCAGACCTACGAGCCAAGTGGGCCGTACGGCGCCAAGGCCGTAGCCGAAATTCCGAAGGATGGCGTGGCCCCCGCGTTGGCCAATGCCATTTTTGACGCTACCGGCGTGCGCATCCGGCAGATCCCATTCACACCGGAGCGGGTGTGGCAGGCGCTGCAAGCGGCGTCAGCCTGACAAAATTGGCTTCCCCAATATCTTGCTCAAACCCGCGACCTGTTTGGTTACAACCCGGCATCAATCAGGGAGCGCAGTTGTCCAATGAACTCGCCCGGAGCCTGGATCAGCAGGCCGCTCTGCGTCGCCACGTCAGGCGTGAAATCTTTGGGGTTAAGAGTCAGAAAACGATCAACGGCGGCGCTGACAGCGGCCGCCAGAATGGGCGCATCTTTGGCTTCGATCAGAGGCGCCCAACGTTCGGTCTCCGCTGATGAGGGATCGGGGACGACTTCGAGGCGCATGACGGCGAGTAGGCCGGCAAAGGTGGGAAGAGCTTGAGGCAACTTCTTGCGCAAATTACGCTCAACCTCGTCCAGCACCTGGCGTGAAACCACGAGGGTGAACAGGCCGATCTCGGCCAGTCTCATGACCGCGTTACTGGCTCCTGTGGGCGAGGCGGCGCCAGCAATCAGGACGTTCGCATCCACGAAAATTCTACGCATCTGTGTGCTGCCGTGCGCGCCACATGGTCTCTCGCTCTTCCTGCTGGCCGGCCAGCAGGTCGGCCAGCGTGACGCCTTCCTGCTGCATGATGATCGCGAATTCCTGACTCAGTTTCGGCACGCGAGGCTGTCTGGGCGTCAACATCACGACGTCCCCAATCTGCACCAGAAAAAGGATATCGCCATCTTGCGCCGCCAGGGCCGTACGCACCGGCTGTGGAATGGTCACTTGTCCCCGCTCACGCAGACGCACCGCATAGGTTTCGTTTTTCATTGCTACGTCCATCGTCATGTCTCCATACGAAATTCTAGTTTTCGCACAATCGTATTTTACAACTCAAGTCGCCCCGTGTCAACTCAAAAATTCCCACGGCACTTTCAATCTCGTCAAACTACGAAAAAACGGCTACAATAGTCATAGACGCGGGCAGGTGGTTGGCTTGAGACGTTGGCCCGGCTGCACCTCGGTTCGCGATGGCCACACCGCCGCCGGATCAGGCCGAGATTGC
This sequence comes from Anaerolineae bacterium, assembly GCA_044228345.1. Lineage (GTDB taxonomy): Bacteria > Chloroflexota > Anaerolineae > SSC4 > Amarolineaceae > Amarolinea. The sequence continues at coordinate 6,575 of JBGAVB010000101.1, forward strand.
AGGCCTACAAAATTGCAGCGAAAAAAATGGAGCAAACAAATGGATACCGTTAAAGCAACCCTGGTAGACGCGATGCACTTCGACATGGAAGTAGATGGGCATCATTTCATGGTGGATGCGGCCAGCGACGTGGGCGGCATCAACGCCGGGCCGCAGCCGGTGCGCCTGTTGATTGCGGGCCTGGCCGGCTGCACCGGCATGGACGTCATTTCCATCCTGCGCAAGAAACGCCAGGAAGTGACGCACTTCGAGGTCGTAGTCAACGGCGCGCGCGCCGCCGATTATCCGAAGGTCTACACCGACATCGAGATTGTGTACAAGGTGGCCGGCCGCCACATTGACCAGGCGTCGCTCGAACGGGCGATTCAGTTGTCCGAAGAACGGTACTGCCCGGCCATGGCCATGCTGCGCAAAGCGGCCAATATCACCAACCGTTACGAGATCGAACAGGAATAGGCCCCTTGCTGGCGCTGGTCAGCGACGCTGACCAGCGCCGTGTTTATTGGACGGCGCGTTTTCGGCGGCCTGGCGAGCGTTTTTGGCGCCGGGGATAGGCAATACCCCTGGCTGGCGCACAAGCCAGTTGAGCGCGACCTGGCCGGGCGTCTTACCGTGCGCCGCGCCGATCGTTGTCAGGAGATCCACGGTGGGCATGGCCGCGGCCAATTGCTCAGTCGAAAACGCCTTGAAGCCCCGCCGCATGCCCGGCACGGTCGCACCGGGCCGGTACTTCCCGGTGAGTCGCCCTTTGCCAAGGGGGCTATAGGCGATCAAGGTGATGCCGAGCTCCTGGCAGGCCTTGAGGACGCCGTTGTGCTCACATTCACGATTGAGCAAATGATACTCGACCTGGTTGGCGGCCAGGGTCAGCCCGCGCTTGGCTAACACCTCGTGCGCCCGCCGCATGCGCGCCTCACGGTAATTGCTCACCCCGATGGCGCGGATTTTCCCTTCTTCAACGGCATCAGCCAAGACATTCATCAAGGTTTCGATGCGCAGGGTGGGAAAATACCAGTGCACCTGGTAAAGGTCAATGCAATCAACCCGTAGGCGTTGCAAGCTGCCATGGAGCGCGCGGCGAACCGAAGCGGGCGTCCAACGGTGGGGCAGCGGCGCAAACTTGCTGGCGATCACAATGGGCGTCTGCACGGTGGAGGCCAGTTCGCCCAACAGGCGCTCGGAGATGCCGGTGCCGTAGACCTCGGCCGTGTCGAACAATCTCAACCCCGCGCGCAGGCTGGCGTGAAAGGCGGCGACCACGTCCTGTTTACCATGACTGATGCCATACTGCCATGTC
>JBGAVB010000102.1:0-7856 GCA_044228345.1 Anaerolineae bacterium
CCGGCCGCCATCGGCAGCCGCGAATACTGGGTGGCGGTCAGCCTGCGTGACCAGACCGCCGTGGCCTATGAGGGCGATCAGCCGGTGTACGCGGCGTTGGTCGCCACTGGTCTGCCGGCCACGCCCACCGTACAGGGCATTTTTCGCACCTGGCTGCGACGACCCGGCGGCAAAATGTCGGGCGGGCGGCCGGGCGCGGGCTACTACTACATCGAAGAAGTGGTCTGGACGACGTTTTTCTACAGCGGCTACGCGCTCCATTCCGCCTACTGGCACGACGCCTTCGGCCGTCCGCGCAGCCACGGCTGCGTCAATCTCAGTCTGTATGATGCGTGGTGGCTCTACAACTGGAGCGCGGCCGGCGGCGCGCGCAGTCCGGCCGTGGCAGTGACCCCAGCCTGAACTGAAAATCGCCAACTTTCAAAAAAGTTGGCGATTTTGGTCAGACGGTCAAATCAGGATTGCCAACCGTCGGCGGCGCGCCTGGTTGGCCGGCCGCCCAGGCGGGGCACCAACGTTCTGGAGGCGCCGGACGATCAAAGTAGAGCGACTGCGGCGCGCGGCAGAACAGGTGCACGCGTGTCACTTGACCGTCGCCGTTGCTGCGGAAGGTTTCACTAAAACGGCAGTTCTCACAGCTCCGGCCCTGCAGTCGGCGCCAAAACGATTGGAGATCAGGCATCAGGGCGCCGGCCGGGTTGACGCCAGCGCCTCTGACAAGGCCCGGCGGGCCAGGATGCCGGCCATGCGCCCGCGGTAATCAGCACTGCCCCGGAAATCCGCCACGAGCGTCTGGCCGGTCAGCAGATCCGCGAGCGCCGCGGGCAGGCGATCCGGATCCTGCGTGAACTCATCCAGCCCGCTCAGCACCAGCGGCTGCGCAGTGACGCCGCCCAGCACCACGGCGGCGACGGCCTGGTCAGGCTCGACAACCGCAACGGCCGCGACAATGGCCTCGTCGCGCGGGGTGCGCGCCACGGTCGCCAGGCCATGCCGGGCCTGCGCCAGATGCTTGGGCAACACGACTTCCAGCAGGAGATGCCCGCTGAGATAGCCAGCCGGCGCATCGGCCAATGTGCGCAGCGCCGCTTGCTGCGGCGGCCCATCCGCGGCGACCACGATCGCCTGTGCGTCCACAGCCAAGAGCGACAAGAAGAGCGCGGAGGTTCCAGGCGCAACCGCCACCAGCCCGCCAATCGTGGCGACGTTGCGTAGATTGATGGGGCCTTCGGCCCGCGCCGCGCGCGCGAGCAATCCGCCCGCCCAGGCGCCGGCCGCCGACGCCGGCGTGAGCGCGGCCAGGGTGAGCCGCGCGCCCAGGTGCAGCCCATCCGCCTGCCAATCGGCGAAGTCGAGCGGCAATTCGCCTAGATCTACGACCGTATCGCTGCTCAGGGATGGCACCAGCGCCGAGCCGCCCGCAAGCAGGGCCACGGGCGGTCTGCGCAAGAGCAAACGGCGCACGGTGGCTAGATCAACGGGGCGATGGTATTCGGCAAGACGCATAGCAGCCTCTCTCTCCCGCAATTACATTCACTTACGTTCGTAGCGGCCCATCATCTGCGCCTGGCCGATCACATGGCCCGCCAGGCTGCGCTCCAATTCGGCGCGCGCGGCGCCGGCGCGCAGGGGCAGCGCGGCCACGGCCAGCGCGTACAGGCGAAAGAAATAGCGGTGCGGGCCATGTCCGCGCGGCGGGCACGGCCCGCCGTAGCCCACACTGCCAAAATCATTGCGCCCACTTAGTCCAGGAGCGCCAGGGCGCCATCCTTCGGCTAACTCGCTGAGCGCGCCAGGCAGGTTGAACAAGGTCCAATGGGTCCAGGTCCCACGCGGCGCGTCTGGATCATCCATAATCAAAACGAAGCTTTGGACGCCCGCCGGCGCGCCGCGCCAGGAGAGCGCCGGCGACACATTGGCGCCATCGCAGGTGAAACGCGCCGGAATCAAGGCCTCATCACCGAACGCGGCTGTTTGTAGGATGAACGCCATGTTTCACCTCTCTTTCTGTCCGGATAGGCCTTGCGGATTCAAACGCCGCGCGCTTTGCGCAGCGTAGAGCACGATCGAGCCGGCCACGGCGACATTGAGCGACTCCACATGCCCATGCATCGGCAGGCTGATGAGCCAGTCGCACGTCTCGCGCACCAGGCGGCTCAGCCCTTCGCCTTCGCTGCCCACCACCAAGACCAAAGGCCCGGTCAGGTTCGCGCGGTCGAACGGGGTCGCACGCGGGTCTACTTCCAGCCCGGCCACCCACAGCCGCTGCGCCTTCAAATCTTGCAGCGTACGCGTCAGGTTGATGACCTGGGCAATGCGCAGATGCTCCACCGCGCCAGCCGAGGCATTGCTCACCGTCGCCGTGATGCCGGCTGCGCGGCGTTCGGGCAGTAGAACCCCGTGCACGCCGGCCGCGTCCGCGGTGCGCAGCAGTGTGCCCAGGTTCTGCGGATCCTGCACGTGGTCCAGCGCCAACAGCAGCGGCGTGTCATCGCCCGCGGCCGCCAGGATGGCGTCCATTTCCACGTAAGGGTAGGCCGACACTTCCGCGGCCACGCCTTGATGGTTCGCGCCCGCGGTCGCTTGATCGAGCGCCTGGCGCTCCCCTTCGCCCACGGGACAGCGAACGCCTTGCGCCAGGGCCATGATCTCGGCCACGATGCCGGTGCGCTGGCTGCCTTTGGCCAGCAAGATGCGCTGTACGCGGCGGCGGCGCGCGCGCAGCATCTCGCGCACCGCTTGCCGGCCATAGAGCCATTCCGTGCTGTTGGTCATGGCGGTCACGGCTTAGCTGTCAGCCAGGCGCCAGCCGGTGCCTTGCGCCCCATCTTCGAGCACCACACCCAGGTCTTTCAGGCGGTTGCGAATGGCGTCCGCCTGCGCCCACTGCTTGTTCTTACGCGCCTCCTGGCGCAGTTCGATCAGGTAATTGACCAGCCCATCGGTCACGGCCAGCAGCGCCGCGCTGCTGCCGCCGCCGGCATCGTCAGGCAGCAGTCCGAGCACGGCGCCGGCCAGATCGGCGTACAGACTATCCAGCGCCGCCACCGTGGCCCGATTGGGCAGGGTTGCCGCGTTGAGCAGCGTATTGGTCTCACGACTGAAGTCGAACAGCTCGGCGATGGCGCTGGCCGTGTTGAAATCATCATCCATGGCTGCGCGGAAGCGTTGGCGGGTGGCGTCCAGCAGCGCGGCGACCTCAACTGGAATGTCGCCAGCCGCGCTGGCCGTGTTCCGTTTCTGTTTGACCAGGCGCACGGCGCTGAGCAGCCGGCTGTAGCCTTTTTGCGCCCCTTCCAGCGCGCCGGGGCTGAAGTCGGTGCTGGAGCGATAGTGTGTGCTGAGCACGAAGAAGCGCAGCGCCAATGGCTCCACCATCTTGAAGGCGTCCTGGATCGTGGTGAAGTTGCCCAGCGACTTGCCCATTTTGACGCCGTTCACGGTCACCATGTTGTTGTGCATCCAGTAACGCGCGAAGGGCGTGTTGGCGCTGGCGCCTTCGGCCTGGGCAATTTCTGCTTCGTGATGAGGAAACTTGTTCTCCAGGCCGCCGCCGTGGATGTCAAACGGCTGGCCCAGGTATTTGATGGACATGGCCGAGCACTCGATGTGCCAGCCAGGGTAGCCGGCGCCCCAGGGCGAAGGCCACTGCAGGATATGCGCGGGTTCGGCGCGCTTCCACAGCGCGAAATCGGCCGGGTTGCGCTTCTCCGGGTTGATGGCCACGCGCGCGCCTTCTTCCTGGTCTTCGACGCGGCGACCGGAGAGCTTGCCGTAGTCGGGGTCGCTGTCCACGCTGAAATAAACGGAGCCATTGACCACATACGCATGACCGGCCGCGATCAACTGCTCGATCTGGGTGATCTGCTCTGGAATGTGCGCGCTGGCGCGGGGAATGATGTCTGGCCGCCCCACCTGGAGCGCGTCCATGTCCTGGAAGTAGCCGCGCGTGTAACTTTCAACCAACTCCATCGGGTGGACGCGGTCAAAACGCGCTTTGCGGATGATCTTGTCTTCGCCTTCATCCGCGTCGTCGGTTAGATGGCCCACATCGGTGATGTTCTGCACATAACGCACTTTGTAGCCCAGGAAACGCAAATAGCGCACTACCACGTCGAAGCTGACGTAGCTCTTGGCGTGACCGACGTGCGCGGGGCCATAAACAGTCGGCCCGCAGACGTAGATCCCCACATGGTCCCCGTGCAGGGGGACGAATTCTTCTTTTTGACGCGTCAGCGAGTTGTAGATTTGCAGAGCCATGGCGGTTTGCCTCGATCAATTCGAATGTGGCTGGGCGAAAAGCATGCGACCAGCATTGGTTTGCAGGACCTTCGTCACGACAACGTCGAGGGTATTGTTCAAGTAACGGTAGCCGTTCTCAACCACCACCATCGTCCCATCGTCAAGGTAGCCAACGCCCTGGCTGTTCTCTTTGCCTTCTTGAATGATGCGCACACGCATCGTTTCGCCAGGCAAGACGATGGATTTGACAGCATTGGCGAGCGCGTTGATGTTGAGCACGGTCACGCCTTGCAGGCCGGCAACTTGATTCAGGTTGAAATCGTTGGTCACGACCGGGCAACCCATCTGCTTGCCCAATTGCACCAGTTTGTCATCCACCTGGCGCACGCCATCCACATCCAGGTCGCTGATCACGACCGGCACCGCGGACTCGTGCTGCATTTTGTTGAGCATGTCCAGCCCGCGCCGTCCACGGTTGCGGCGCAGTGGATCAGCAGAGTCGGCGATGTGCTGCAGTTCATTGAGAACAAAACGCGGCACGATCATGGGGCCGCGAATGAAGCCGGTCTGACAGATATCGGCAATGCGCCCGTCAATGATGACGCTGGTGTCCAGCAGCACGGGAGACTGTTCCGGAGCGGCGGGCGGCGCGGACCAGCGCGCGCCCAGGAGCGCAAAGATGTCCTTCTGCCGCAGGACCATGACGATCGTGCCCAGGTAGCCAAGCACCAGGGCGCCAATGGCAGGCAGAATCTTGCCGAAAGGAGAAGGCAGGAACGACAGGGGCCAGGCCAGGAGCGCGGCAATGATCAAGCCGACGCCGAGACCAATGGCCGCGGCGAGGATCTGCTGGGCCGGAATCTGTCGCACCCCGCGCCGCGCCCAGCGCGCAGGCACGATCGTGACCCAGGGCGCGAGAATGGCGCCGGCCACAACGCCCAGCAGCGTCAAAGGCGCAACCCAACGCAGGGATTCAGCGTTCAGCGATGATGCTCCTGCCGCCTCCATGCCGATTTCCCACCCAAAAATACCAAGAACAATCGCAACGATGATACGAAAAAATAAGTCCACTTTCACGAATCGCCTCCCAGGATAAGGGAACAATACAGGGAACACGATGGGATTGGTACAGGAATCAACTGGATCAGCCGCCGTCGTCATGCGGATGACGGACAGATGCCAGTGAATTAAGTTTTTGCCAGGCAATCCCCTATTGCTCCACCTCCCCTTCGCTGTTACGCGGTCAACGCCAGATGTACCAATCGCAATGACAAAAAGAAGAAATAAATGGGGCCAAAATGGCCAATGAACTCACAAGTCAATCATACACCACTTTAGGGTTTTGCGCAACAACTATCCTGTTTTGACGGGTTGCAACATTTGCCTATACTTGATGCTGACCATCGCGCCTCCCGCAAGCAGGGAGGATGAACCGTGGTTGAGAACCTACCCAGGCAGCACTGCCGGACGGAGCACCTATGCGCGTAGGAATTTTCGGCGGCACCTTTGATCCTCCCCACATTGGTCACCTCATATTGGCTGAAGAGGCCTGGTTTCAACTCCGCCTCGATGTCGTAACCATCGTGCCCGCAGGCGACCCGCCGCACAAACGGGATCGGCGCCTGTCGCCGGCCGAAAGCCGCGTGCGCATGGTGGAAGCGGCGATTGCCGGCAATCCCCATCTCCAGCTCTCGCGCGTGGATGTAGATCGCCCCGGCCCGCACTATACGATTGACATGGTGCGCCTGCTGCGTGACAGCTTACCCGCGGGCACTGAACTGTTCTTTCTGATGGGTTCCGATTCGCTGCGCGACCTGCCCAATTGGCACCAAGCAGACCGCCTGGTAGCCAACTGTCGCCTGGTGGCATTGAGCCGGCATGATGTGACGCTAGATTGGGAGTACCTGGAAGGCGCCTTGCCCGGCCTGCGCGAGCGCGTCATCCAATTGAACATGCCAGAGTTGGAAATCGCGTCGCACATCCTGCAAGCGCGCGTACGCACTGGCCAACCGATTCGTTACCAGGTGCCCGACGCCGTGGAACAGATCATCGTGGGCGAAGAACTCTACCGCGAACCATCCTCCCTGCAGTCATCGCCTCCAGCGTGACGCGTCGTCACGCTGGAGGTGTGATCTGCGAGGAGCTTGCCTCTAGCGCGGCGCAAACGGCAGGTAGACCGGCTGCACGATCGTGAATGGTTCCCCCATGTCCCATGGCGAATCCTCATAACCGGGCGCTTGACCTTTCAAGCGCACACAGTAGTCCGCGCCAGGCGTGTTCGGTACAAGCCAGGCGAAGGAAGTGGCGCCAGGAGCTGACGTGCCCAGGGCTGTCCACGGGGTGCTGCTCACCACGCGCACATCATCCACGTACCAACCCACCCGCGCAATGCTGCTGTCGCTTGCATTGTAGAAACGGATCAGCGCGTGCTGCCCGGCAAAGCTGCTCAGATCCACCCGCGTCTCGACGTAGCCGCCGCTGTCGCCTGAGAAAGCGCGGCGGCCAGCAATGGGGCTGCCGTAATTGCTCGAAATCGTCTCGTTGTAGCCGCGCTGAATGATCTGCGCCCCCAGGTCTACCCAGGTAAACCCGCCGTTCGTACTCAGTTCGATCACGCCGCCGTCGTAGCCGGTCTCCAGGTTGTACGCATGCCAGAAGACGAGCAGACTTTGCGCCGGCACGGTCACCGGCTGACTTGTCTGCAGAATCTGGTTGCTCACCATCGTGGTGCTGGCCGCGAACCATGCGTGGGTGGGGCTGTGTGCGCTGCTGGTCTGCAGCTGCCAGCCAGGCGCGCTCACCTGACTGGTAATCCAGCGCGAAGCGCCCAGTTCCATGTCATCGGCGAACGCGGCGGCCGATGTGCAGTCGTTGGTCAACTCCAGGGTGTAAGTGGCGCTGATGGGCGCGCCGTTCGTCACCCAGGCGATGTAGGCCGAGCTGCCGCCCAACAACGTCTCGCCGCCGGCCGGGAAAGTCAGCGTGGGCGCCGCCATGGGCAGCACCGGGATAAGGCCGCGCGCCACGGCGCAGTTGTAGATGATCGAGGCATGAGCGCCCTGGTACAATGTGCTGTCGGCCAGGATCAAGGCATCCACCCCCTGCTCAAACGCCTGGGTGCTGGTGGTGGGCGTGGCGTAGAACTGGGCTTGCAGAATCAAGCGGTCGGCGTTCTCGCGTCCCATCTCGCTGCGGATGCACCACAGCGCCGCCGACCAATAACGCCCATCGTTATGCTCCTCCGACGGTGCGCCGCTGTACTGACCAATATCCACGCCGCTGCCCTCATCTTTACCATCCACGCGGCGCAGGCAGTGCGCGCCGTTGACCAGCGGCGCATACGTAACGGCATCCCAATCGGCAACGCACGGCGCCTGATTGGCCTGATAGCTGACATCGCCGCGATCCGCATAGAACGAAGCCGCCAGGTAATCGCCAAAGCCTTCGCCCATGGCGCGCTGTTCAGTGTTACGGCCAGGCCCCCACCCTGGCACCTGGTTCTGCTGGATTGCGTGTCCATACTCGTGCACGATGACATCCGCATCCTCGGCGTCGTCCACGCCGCCATCGCCGAAGTGCAGTCCGTTGTCTGATGTACTGAAGAAGGAATTGTC
>JBGAVB010000103.1:0-7837 GCA_044228345.1 Anaerolineae bacterium
CCTCGGCCAGGCCTTCACTGACGGTGCTGAACACGGTGGCTTCGTCTGTGAAGCTCGGCTCCTGGGGCACATAAGCCACTTGAATGCCGCTTTGGACCTGCAATTGGCCGTCATCGGGCTTTTCCAGCCCGGCCAGGATTTTGGCTTCTGATTTGGCGCCCATGCCACTCAGGCTGCGCAGTTGACCCCCGCGCGCCGCGGCTTCCAACTGCGCCAGGGTGGTGACGCCCAGGCTGCGCCAGAAGAGGTTGATCTTTTTAGGCCCGAGGTCGGGCACGCGCAGCAGCTCGGCCAGGCTGGCCGGCACCTCCGACTGCAAGCGATCCAGGAAGCCAAGCTGACCGGTGCGCAGCAGCTCATCTATTTTGTCGGCAATGGCCTTGCCCACGCCCGGAATTTCGCGCAGCTTGCCTTCGCGCCAAACCTCATTGACATCACGGCCCAGCGCCTCCAGATTGTCGGCCACCTTGCGGTAGGCCAGGGTGACGTAGATTACCTCGCCCTGAATGTCGAGCAGATCAGCGATCAAGCGAAAGGTGTTAGCCAGTTCATGGTTGGTCATGGGTCTACCTGTTCTCAGAGGCCGACGAGGTGGTCGGCGCGATCGTGATAATGCAGGCGCCACGTTTCTCGCCGTGGATGTTCCACATATTCGAATTGGGTGATGCCGGTGTTGCGCACCCACACCTCACAGCGGCGCCACGGGCCGACATTGAAGATGTGATCAAACGCAACCTCCAGAATGCCGCCGTGGCAGACTGCGGCGATGGTCTGCTGCCGATGGCGCTGCACGATCTCTTCCAGAAAAGCCCCTACGCGCGTGCGAAAGTGCATCCAGCTCTCGCCTTCGTCCATCGTGGGGGTGATCGAGTTGAAGGGGCGCTCGCTGCCCCAGTAATCGGCATAGTCGCGCGGCAGATCATCGTTCGGATACGGGGTGTGATCGAGGCGGTTGTTGTCGATCTCACGCAGGCGGTCTTCGCGCCGTAAGGTCATGCCATAGGCTGCACAGAGCGGGGCGGCTGTTTCCAGCGCACGGCGCATGGTGCTACAATAGAGGACATCAATCGTGGGCAGGTGCGTGGGCAGCCACTGGGCCAGCGCAGCGGCCTGGCGCTTGCCCAGGTCGGTCAAGCCTTCGTCTTTGTTGCCCTCATTCCAGTCCTTCAGATTGACCAGGCTTTGCCCGTGTCGAATCATGAAAAGTCTCATTCGTGGGATCCTTTCGTGTCATAGTTCGCACGACTCAGTGTAGGCGTCTGACAACGATTGTCAAATTGCAGCGATTCAGTTGAGGAGCGTTATGCAGTCATTCAAGGATCAAATCGTGGTCATCACCGGCGCGTCCAGCGGCATCGGTCGCGAGTTGGCGCGCGTGTTCAGTCGAGACGGGGCGACCGTCGTCCTGGCCGCCCGCTCTGTAGACGCGTTAGAACAGTTGGCGGCGGAGCTGCGGGCGGCCGGCGGTCAGGCGCTGGTGGTGCCGACGGATGTGCGCGACTACGGCCAGATCGAACGCCTGATCCGCGTCACGCAGGAGACTTTCGGTCGCCTCGATGTCTTGGTCAACAATGCGGGCCAGGGCTTGGGCGTGTGGGCCAAAGATCTGACCATGGCGCCTGTGGAGGATCTCTTCCGCACCAACGTGCTGGCCGTGATCTACGCCACGCGCCTGGCCCTGCCCGGCATGATCGCCCGGCAGCACGGTCTCATCATCAACGTGTCGTCGGTGGCCGGCAAGGTGGGCACGCCCAGCGACAGCGTCTACGCAGCGAGCAAGTTTGCCGTCAACGGTTTTTCACAGGGTCTGCGCGCGGAAGTGGCGCAGCACCACATCCAGGTGCTGGCGGTCTGCCCATTCTTTACCAGCGGCACCGGCTTTAGCCGAAACGTGCCCGGACGCGGCTTCGAACCACGCAATCCCCTGCGCCGCATGAGCGCGCGTCGCGTCGCCGAGCTGACCCTACAGGCGGCGCAGCAGGGCAAACATGAGATCGTCCTGACCCGCACCGCGCAGCTCGGCGTCTTTCTCAATCACGCCGCGCCAGGCGTGGTGAACTGGGGACTGGCCAGGGCCGCCCGCTTCATGCGACACCGAGGATAATAAGTGCAAAGGGCATAGTACAAAGTACAAAGCGGCGGAGGGAGTGTGGAACGTTGTATGAGTTGTCACAATCCCTGGCTCACACTTAACGATGGAAATTGGGTGAGTGACGATTTACACAGCAGGAACGCCGGATACCTGATCTATTTTGCACTTTGTATTTTGCACTTTGTACTTTCCTACTGCTTCCGGTAGTCCCGTGCAAAGAGAATGCTGTTGAGGAAAAAGAAGAAGACCGCGAGGGCGAGCAGGGCGAGCAGATGCTGCGGGTTGGGCCAGGCGCCAACGAGGAAAAGGCGCTGGAAGGCCTCGCGACCGTAGTAAACCGGCAGGGCGTAGGCCAGGTATTGGATGGGCAGGCGCAGGCCGCTGATGGGGAGGAAGAAGCCGCTGAAAAAGACGGCCGCCAGCAGCGAGATCATCGAAAGCTGCACGGCCTGGCTTTCTGATTGCGAAATGACCGAGATGAAAAAGCCCCACCCCAGCGAGGCCGCCGTCACCAGCAGCAGGGTCAGCACAAAGGCCCAGAAACTGCCAAAAAACGGTACGCCCAGCACCCGAATCAGCGCGGTCAGGATGCCGCCGAGCGCCACCCCCAGGATGATGTAGCTGAGATACTTGCCCGCCAGGATTTCGATCGGCGCGATGGGCGCGACGCGGAAGATCTCGTCCGCGCCCAGGATCTTCTCACGCACCAGGGAGAGCGCGCCAAAGGTGACGGCCAGATGCTGCAAGAGCAGCGCCAGCACGGCCGGCGCGTAGAAGTCAATGTAACCAGGCGGCCGACCATGCAGGCGCTCACTGTTGATATTGCGAATGTCTAGCGTGAACGGGTTGACCAGCACCTCCGGCGGGATGTCGCGCAGCAGCGCGCCAACCTCTCGCAGTTGATTCAGCAGCCCGCGCGCCTTTTGCAGCTGGGCGCGTGATTTTGGTACATCGCCGCCGCCGGCGCGGTTGAGCTGCGTGCGAGCCTCGCGGATGGTGGCCTTCATCTCGGTCAGCGCCGCGCGCGACGCCTGCAGCATTTGCACCTCGTCGGCTGAGCCGCCGGCGGCCTCGCCGACTACCGCGTAGACGCTGCCGCTCAGCCCCAAGGCCGTGTCCAGGCCCACGGATGCGGCATCCACCTGCTTCTCCAGTTCATCCAGCCGCGCCAGCGCCGTCGTCGTATCGCCATTGCCCAGGGCCTGATCCAATTCATCCAGGCGCGTCAGCGTGTCCTGGGAGAATTCATCCAGGCCGGCCGCCAGCGTACGCGCACGGGCCAGCCCTTCCACGACCAGGTCTTGGTTGATGCGCGTGACCAGCGCGTTGACCAGGTAAGCGGCATAGTCTGCACCCACGGGGTCAATTTCGTTGACGAGCACCGTCAGGGTGATGGCGTGGCCGCTGCGGAATTCGGCATAGGCGTCGGCCGGAAACTGCGCCAGCACATCCACTTCCTTGTTGGCCAGCTTCTGCTGCCCGGCCGCGGCGTCGCTGGTAATTTCCACCACTTTGATCGGCCCGCCGTACGCGCCAGCAATGGACTCGATCTGGCTGCGCACTGCGGCCCCTTCGGGCACCACCATCAGCACCTTCACCTGGGGCCGCGCGCCGGTGTAACCAACGCCGAAGAGCAGCAGGATGAGAAACGGGCCGAGGATGAGGGTCAGCACCAGGCGCGGCTGGCGCAGCACCTCCCAGATTTCCTTGCTGGGAAAGGAGATCAAACGCAGCAGAAACTTTGGCATGGCGCTTACCCCTGCTTCTTTCCCTCATGCTGTTCGATCAAGCGCACGAAGACATCATCGAATTTCAAATCCACGATATCCACGCTGTCCAGGTCGAGCTTCTGCTCGTACAACGTCTGCACGATGAGCGGGAGACGGGTTTGGGCATCGTCCACCACGATGCGCAGGTGATCGAAACCGTGACTCTCGGTGCTGCGCACCCAGGGAAAAGCCTCCAGGATTGTCTTGTGCTCACGCGTCATCTGATCGGCAATGATGTCAATCGCCTCGCCGCCCAGGGCACGCGCGCGCAGGTCGGCTGGTGAGCCGACAGCCACCATTTCCCCTTTGGCGACGATTGCCACGGTGTCGCAGACATCGGCCTCGTTGACATACTGCGTCGTGACGAAGATCGTGCGCCGACCGAGCGACCTGCCGTCAGGGCCGATCCGTTCACGGTCGCGCAGGCTGCGGAATTCATCCCATAACGCCGCGCGCAAGATTGGGTCAATGCCAGCCGTCGGTTCGTCCATATAGACCAGCGTAGGCTCGTGCAGCAGCGCGCAGGCCAGCTCCAGGCGCCGCTTCATGCCGCCGGAGATGTTGCCGGCCAGCGCGCGCTGATGTTCGCTCAACTTGACCAGTTCCAGCAGCCGCGGCAGGCGCTGCCGCCGATCATGCCAGCTCAAGCCGTAGATGGAGGCTATGAAGTTGAGGTTTTCCGCCACGCTCAGGTTGGGGTAGAGCACGAACATCTGCGGCATATAGCCGATCTGCTCGCGATCCTGGCGCGAAAAACGGGCCGGCTCTTTGCCAAAGACCGAAACCTGCCCCTGCGTCGGGAAATAGACGCCGTTCAGCAGGCGGATCAGGGTGGTCTTGCCGCTGCCGCTGGGGCCAAGCAGGCAAAAAATCTCGCCGCCCTGCACACTCAAGTTGATATCCTTGAGGGCAACCTGCGTTCGAAACACCTTGTTCACCTGGCTGACTTCGATGACTGGCGACATCATTCCCCTCTCTGATCTCTAATCTTCGGTCTCCGGTCCCCGATCTCCGCTCTTTGGTCTCTGGTCTTTAGTCTCCGATCTCCGCTCTCTATCCTCGATTTATCCACACCACTTGCCCCTTCTTGACGACCTCCCGCACCAGGTTGGTGCCAAAGCGGTAGCCCAGGTGGCGATAATCCGGCGCGTCGAGCAGCAGGAGATCGGCCTGTTTGCCCGCTTCCAGGCTGCCCACCAGCGCGCCCAGGCCGATGGCGTGCGCAGCGTTGAGGGTGGCCGCGCAGATGGCTTCCGCAGGGGTCAGGCGCAAGTAGCGACAAGCCAGGGCGATGATGAACTGCATGGACTCGCACCAGCAGGTGCCAGGGTTGAGGTCGGTTGCCAGCGCCAGCGCGCCGCCCAGATCAAGCAAGCGCCGCGCCGGGGTGAATTCGTGATGTCCCAAGCCAAAGGGCGTGCCAGGCAGCGCCACGCCGATAGTGTTGGATTGCGCCAGCAGCGCCAGGTGATCGTCCGGCGTGCTGACCAGGTGATCCACCGAGGTAGCGCCCAGGCGCACGGCCAACGGCGTCCCGCCCAGGGGCGCAAATTCGTCCACATGCAGCTTGAGCGCCATGCCCGCATCAGCCGCGGCCGTCAGGATGCGCTCGCTTTGCGCCAGGTCGAAGACGCCCTGCTCGCAGAAGACATCGCAGAAGCGCGCCGCGGGGACATAGGTGGTGTAGCCAGGCCCGCCGCCGGTGGCGGTCAGCGCCACCTGGTACTGCAAATCCGCTACGGTCGGGATCACCTCGGCGACGAGATAGTCTACATAAGCGTCGGTGCGGCCGCTGAACTCCGGCGGCACCGCGTGCGCGCCCAGGAAGGTAGGCACCAGGTCTATGGCATGATCTTCATCCAAGATGCGGATGGCGTCCAGCATCTTGATCTCATCATCGAGATTGAGGTCATAGCCGGTTTTGGCCTCGGCCGTCGTCGTGCCGTGCGCCAGCATGCGATCCAGGCGGCGGCTGGTTTGGGCCACCAACTCTTCGACGGAGGCGGCGCGCGTCGCCTTGACCGTGCTCACGATGCCGCCGCCGGCCTGCATGATCTCCATGTAACTGGCGCCGGCAATGCGCATCTCGAACTCCGGCGCACGATCGCCGGCCCAGACCACGTGCGTGTGTGGATCTACAAAGCCCGGCAGCACGATGCAATTGCTCGCATCCAGCAGCTCATCCGCAGTGTAATCGGCCATGATCTGCGCCGTAGCGCCGACAGCGACGATGACCTCGCCCTTGAGCGCGAGCGCGCCATCTTCGATGAGGCCAATGTCGGCCATCTGCGCGCCGCGGCGTGGGCCGCCGCCCGGCGGCGCGGCCAGGGTCAGCAGTTGGCGAGCATGGTGGATGATACGCGTCACATGCATGGTGGAACCTCGTTTTCAGGGCAGCAGCCCGGTCTGTTCAGATGGCAGCCATTTTACCACAAATCCACTCACAAGCCCCCTCGCAGGGCTGCGGCACGATGGCGCACTCAGAGTCACGCAGCATCGTGGCGGGCGGACGCGGTGATGTTCATTGACCCCTGCGAGGGTTGGGCGCCACACAACAACCTTGCGCAGGCCTGCGGAAAAGGAGCCTGCGCCGCGGACCGCGATCTCGGCTTGCCCGGCGACTTCTCGTCACAGCAGCCTGCGCAAGGGCCTGGCATCGCCCCTCGCAGGGCTGCCGCGAGGTAACGGCCTCAGAGGCGAGCGACGCACTCTCCCGACAACGCCGTGATGTTCACAAACCCCTGCGAGGGTTGGGCGCCACACAACAACCTTGCGCAGGCCGGCCCGGCAACGAACCTTCGCCGTCGAGAGCGCTGTCGGCTTGCCCGACGATACGTGCAGCCAGTAGGTCCGGCCTCCTGGCCGGACGACGTCGTCACAGAAAAGCGAACTCCGCGGCCGAGGGCGTCGTCACGCCGGAGGCGTGACCTACGAGGGGAAGCAGCCTGCGCAAGGGCATGCCGACGCCCATCCGCGCGATTGGGTGAAACCACCGAGAATCAGGTAAAATGAAGATGCACGGCATAATCAGATCTCCGGTCTCTGGTCTCCGATCTCAGATCTCAGATCTCAGATCTCAGATCTCCGGTCTCCGGTCTCCGATCCGTGGGTGGCTGAGGTCTGTTGATGCAGAAAGGCGACAAGCGCGGCCAAATCGGCAAAGCCGAGGCGCTGACCACTGCTCGGGTCTTCCAGGCTGAAGCGCCAAACGGCCGTTTCGCTGGCCGCTTCCTGCCAGATGCGCAGCAGGTAGGCGTGGTACCGTGATGGTCGGACGTGCATGTGTTGGATCGCCTCCCGATAAACGACTCCGTCATCTATCGCCATGTTAAAACGTCATCGTAAAGAAATCGTGAATTGGCAATGGGGTTGATCGGCTAACAAATGGAACCGCAGCTGCGCCTCGCGCTTCTTGGCAAGCTCGAAATTACCTTCCAGGATGCCCCGCTGACAGGCTTCATCACCAGCAAAGCGCCGGCCTTGTTGTCGTACCTGGTGCTCAGCGGCCGCACAGTGGCGCGCGAGCGGTTGGCGGAGATGTTCTGGGGCGAGATGTCCGACACAGACGCCAAAAACAATCTGCGCCAGGTTCTGGCGAACTTGCGCCACCTGCTGCCGCTCCATGTCGTCACCACCCGCGAATCGGTCACCTTTGACCAAACCCAGCCGTTTCTGCTCGATGTGCAGCTTTTCGAGGAGCATCTGCGCGTGGCTGATGAAGCAGCGGACGCAACGGCGCGCGTTCAGCATGTGCAAGAGGCGATGGTGCTTTACCGCGGCGACTTCCTCGAAGGCTTTCACGTACGCGATGCGCCTGACTTCGATGAATGGCTCATGTGGCAGCGCGAACGCCTGCGCCAGCAAGCGCTGCAGGCGCTGCAAACCCTGGCTGCCTATCATGCCTCGCGGCGAGAGTATCCAGCTGGCATTGCTTGTTTGCGCCGCCTCTTGGCGCTCGACCCGTGGCGTGAAGAGG
>JBGAVB010000104.1:0-7835 GCA_044228345.1 Anaerolineae bacterium
GCGACAGTCGGATTGGCCTTGTTGGGGCGCATCTACCAGGTGGATTTGGCCGTTGAACTGCGCCAACCGGTGTGGCTGGCGATCGGACTGGTTGGCCTGCTTGGCAGCAGCCTGGCGGCCTGGCTGGACCCCAATCAAGAGCGCAGCCTGCTCCTTGTGGCTGCCAATCGGGTGACATGGTGCATCGTGGCCATGATCCTCAGCCCCGCAACCGGCGCGGCCGCAGCGGCCTGGCCCATCATTACTGTCGCCCTGGGCCTGAGCGGGCTTGTGGTTGGCCTGGCCAGCGCGCGGGTATCGGGCTGGCGACTGCCCCTGGCGCTGGCCATGCTGGCGCTCATCGGCATACCGGCGACCATTGGCTTTCCCGTGCGCGTCACCATCGCCACCCTGCCCACCTTGCAGGACGCCCTGCTGCCTGGTCTGAACATACTACGCTGGCTGCTCACCCTGCTGGCGGATATGGTCGCCGTGGCGGCCATTCTGCGCCATTGGCCGGCGGCTTCGCCGACGACTGCGGGTGAGCTGCTGACCGGTCAACGCTGGCTGGCGACTCGTCATCTGATCGGTTTCGTGCTTTTTGCTGCACCGCTGCTCGCTTTGGGGCTGCAGCCGCCGCTGCTTGCGCGCTGGCTTGGCCTTCTGGAACCGACCGTGCTCTTCGATTCCTGGTGGTCGCAGATGCGCGGGCTATCAGTCTGGATGTGGCTGGGCCAGGGGCTGGCGGTTGGCGCAGGTTATCTACTGGCGCGCTGGCGACCGCGGCTGCTGACGGCGCAGATCACCCAGCAGCGCGTGATCGCCCAGGTCGTGGACCTGGACTGGCTGCTGACTGGCCTACGTCTTGCTGGTCGCGCAATCACGCTGGTCGTGCGTTATGTCACCAGTTTGCTGGATGGCGCGGGCTATGTCGGCTGGCTGGCTCTGACCGTCCTGCTTATCTGGCTGCTGCAGGCTGGAATCTAGAAAGACGCATCATCATGCCACCTATCCCATCCTTGTCCAGTCTCGCGGCCGCCCTGAATGCCGTGTCCGGCGTGCCGGCCATTTCCGTCGCCATGGTGGCTGCGGCGCTGCTCATCATCGCGGCCGACTGGCGAGCACTCCTGCTCCTCCTGCAGCTGCTCTATTTGGCGCTGGCAGTTGTCAGCATGCGTCTCATGCCGCCTGAATGGGCGGTTCTGCGCATGTTGGTGGGCGCGCTGATTGGCATCATGTGGTACTTGTCGGCTCGCCAGATTGGCTATAACCGCTCCGATCGCGCTCAGCTCGCGCGGTCATCAGCTAAAAGCAACAAACAACAGCCTGGGCCTACACCGCCGATCCGCTGGCTCGTACTGTCCACCACGATGCCCTTTCGTATTGTGATTGTCGTGATGACCGGCGTTGGCTTCTTGTTGACCAATGTCAACGTGGCTCTGCCTGGGCTTACGCCCGAAACCGATTTCCTATGTCTTTGGCTGGCCGTCATGGCCCTGCTAAGCTTGGTCCTGGAAGAAGAACCGATCAAGGCCGGCGCTGGACTGCTAATGTGGCTGGCCGCGGTGCAGATTTTCTATGCCAGCCTCACGCACGATGCGCGCATGATTGGCGTGATCGGCGCGTTGGAATTGCTGGTCGGTTTGGCTTGCGCCTACCTTATGGTGGCACGTGCGGCGCCGATTTCGGCCGCGCCTGATCAGGAGCAGCGGCTGTGATCAGCGGGGCCATTCTGCTTACTGTCGTACCGGTAGTGGCCGCCGCGTTGACTTACGCCTTGCGCCGTTTTGCCACCCTGGCCGTAGGCGTTGCGGTCGCCTTGACCCTGGGGCTTGGGCTACTCATCTGGATCGTACCGCCCAACCTGGCGATCACCCTGGCCGGCCGGCCGGTGCTGCTGGGACAAGATGTGGCCTGGGGAGGAATCACGCTGCGTTTCACCGAGGCGCTGCGTCCTTTCCTAAGCTTTCTCTACCTCATCACGATCACCGCCCTCGTCTTCGCCTGGCGTATTTCGCAAGGACGCACCTTCTTCCCTGCGTCCTTGCTCGTCACAAGCCTGACTGGGCTTATCATGATGGTGAGACCGCTGGCGCTGGCGCCGCTGGGGCTGGCGTTCATTGCCTGCGTGGCCGTCTTCATCGTCCAATCGGGGCGCGCGGGGTCTACGCGCGGCGCATTCCGCCAGCTCTGGCTGCCGCTGGCGGCCTTCCCGTTGTTCCTGACAGCAGACTGGTTCTTGCAGCAAATTCCGTTCAACCCGGATGACCCAATACCGCTGAGCATGGCGATTGCCCTGTTTGGCTGGGGGCTGACTCTTCTGTTGGCCCCCACTCCGCTGCACGGGCCACGCGTGGCGTTGGCGCAGGAGGCGCCCCCGCTCGTAGCCGCCTTTTTGCAGCTCACGAGTGAAGCAGTCATCCTCTACCTCGTGCGCGCATTTACATCTGATTACGTCGCGATCATTAACGATTTCAACCTGGCGCGCGTCCTCATCTACGGCGGGCTTGCCAGTATGGCCTGGGGGGGATTGGCCGCGCTGGGGCAGCGCGACTTTGCGCGGCTCTGGAGCTATGCTGGCCTTTACAACTACGGCAATCTCCTGTTGGCCATCGGCCTGGGCTTGCTGAGTTCATGGACGCTTGTGCTGCTTCTTTTTGGCGCACGCACCATTCTGATCCTCCTGGGCGCGATGAGCCTTGCCCTTTTGCGCCAGCAGGCCGCGTCTACGGAGTTCGACCGCGTCAGCGGCCTGGCGAACCGCCTGCCCTGGACGGTGGGCGGCCTATTGGCTGGCGGCATGGGCTTGATCGGCTTTCCACTGACAGCCGGCTTTGCCAGTCAGTGGACGCTGCTGCAGCAGGTCGGCGTGCGCGATGCGCGTTGGCTCCTGGTCATGTTGCCGGCGGCGCTTGGGGTGGCGATTGGGTTCCTGCGCGGCCTGGCGGCGCTCGGCGGCAGCACGGCAAACCCCCAGGTGCGCCGCGAGCCGCTCGTCGCTGGCTGGCTGGTGGCCGTGGGGGTCCTCGTCAGCGCCGTGCTTGGCCTGGCGCCGCAACTGCTGACCGGCCCCGTGACCGCCGCGCTGGCGGCGCTGGCGTCCTTGATCGGGCGTTGACCTGGCGGCTGGCGTTCGCCGATAGCCCCTGGAAGCAAGCTGATAGGTTTTGACAGCGTCTGGCCTGTAAAATGGGGCTGGAATGAGCATCAAATTGAATAGTGGCGCCCGCCGGCAACAAGCCGCTGCGGGCGCATTGTATGTCTTGGGAATCATGCATGAACAAATCTTCACGCCTGAGCGGCTTTTACCAGTTGAGCTGCGCAGAACGGGCTGCGATCGTGGCCGAATGGGCCGAGTTGACCCCGGATGAGCGCCGTGTGCTGCAAGCCGGGTTGAGCCTGGGGCAGGCCAGCTTCATGATCGAGAATGTCATCGGCTTGTTGAGCTTACCGCTTGGCATTGCCACCAACTTCTGCATCAAAGATGAAGATGTCCTGGTGCCCATGGCGGTTGAGGAGCCGTCCATTGTCGCTGCCGTCAGTTTTGCGGCGCGCCTGGCGCGCGCGGGCGGCGGCTTCCGCACGGGCAGCAGCGAGTCGGTGATGATCGGTCAAGTACAGCTGCTCGACCTGCCCCGGCATGATCTGGCGATAGCCGCGGCGGCCGTGCGGGCTGCGGAGGCAGACATTCTGGCCGCGGCGAACCACCTTCATCCCAGCATCCAGGCTCGCGGCGGCGGCGCCCGTGGATTGGTGGTACGCCCGCTGCCGGATACGCGGGCTGGCCCCATGCTCATTGTGCACCTGCTGTTCGACACGCGCGATGCGATGGGCGCGAATGCCGTCAACACCGCGGCCGAGGCCATTGCGCCGCTGCTGGAGACGCTGACCGGCGGCCGCGCGCTGCTGCGCATCCTCTCCAATCTGAGCGATCAACGGCAGGCCTGGGCCGAGGTGACCATTCCTGTGCAGGCGCTGGCAACCACCGACCTGTCTGGCGCGCGCGTGGCGCAGGGCATCGTAGAAGCCAATGCGTTTGCCGTGGCCGATCCCTATCGAGCGGCTACGCACAACAAAGGCATCATGAACGGCATTGATGCGGTGGCCCTGGCAACCGGCAACGACTGGCGCGCGCTGGAGGCCGGCGCACATGCCTACGCGGCGCGCAGCGGGCAGTATCGCGCGCTCACCGATTGGCAGCTAGTGCCGTCATCGGGCGCGCAGGCGGGAGCCGAGCTGTACGGGCGCCTGCAAATGCCGTTGGCCGTGGGCGTCGTGGGCGGCGCCACCAAGGCCCATCCCACGGCGCAGGTGGCGCTCAAAATACTGGGCCAGCCCAGCGCGCGCCGGCTGGCTGAGATCATGGTCGCCGTGGGGCTGGCGCAAAACCTGGCCGCCATCCGCGCCCTGGTCACAGACGGCATTCAGCGCGGGCACATGGCCCTGCATGCCCGCCAGGTCGCGCTGGCGGCCGGCGCGCAGGGTGACGAGGTCAGCGCCATCGCCGTCCAACTCGTGCGCGAGGGGCAAATCCGGCAGGCGCGGGCAGAAGAACTCGTACGGGCGCTGGGTGACGAGCGCCCGTTTGCGCACAGTGACAGTGATTCGAGGTAATTTCTATGTTGATGAAACCAAAACGACAGGTAGGCATCGTTGGCTATGGCGCTTACGTACCGCGCTTTCGCCTGCCGGTAACAGAGGTGTCACGCGTGTGGACGGATGGCGAAGGCGGCGTGCCGATCAAAGAAAAGGCCGTGCCCGGCCTGGATGAAGACACGGCCACGATGTCCATCGAAGCCGCGCGCAACGCCCTGGCGCGCGCCGCGATTGACCCGCGGCTCATTCGCGCGGTCTGGGTGGGCAGCGAATCGCATCCATACGCCGTCAAACCGACGTCCACGATTGTGGCGGAGGCGATTGGCGCCGTACCCACCACGCAGGCAGCCGATTGGGAGTTCGCGTGCAAAGCAGGCACCGAGACCTTGCAGGCATGCTTCGGCTTCGTTGGCTCGCACATGGCGGATTACGCCCTGGGCATCGGTATGGACGCGGCGCAAGGGCGCCCCGGCGACGCCCTGGAATACACGGCGGGCGCAGGCGGGGCCGCGTTCATCATTGGCCCAGGCGAGGAAAGCGTCGCCGTGCTCGAAGGTTCGCTGTCGTACGTGACCGACACGCCCGATTTCTGGCGCCGGCCCTATGCGCATTACCCGTCGCATGGGCAGCGGTTCACGGGCGACCCGGCCTATTTCCATCATATCACGACCGCGGCCGAGATGCTCCTGAGTGAAATGGGGCGCACGGCGGCAGACTATCGCTTTGCCGTATTCCATCAACCAAACCTCAAGTTCCCGCAAAAAGCGGCCAAAACCCTGGGCTTTACGCCGGCGCAAATCGAAGCGGGCCTGCTGGTGGGTCTCATCGGCAATACGTATGCCGGTTCTTCGGTCATCGGCCTGACCGCGATCCTGGATATTGCGGAACCGGGCGACCGCGTGCTCATCGTCTCCTTTGGGTCAGGCGCGGGCAGCGATGCCATTTCGTTCGAAGTGACCGACCACATCGCGCATCGTCGTGACAGGGCGCCGCTGACGCGCCAGTACATTGAACGGCGCAAGGAAATTGACTACGCCACCTATGTCCGCTATCGCGGCAAGCTGCAAACGGCGTAAGGAGTGTTGCTGTGAGACCAGTGAGTATTATCGGGATTGGTCAGACGCCCGTGGGCGAAATTTGGGACCGCTCGCTGCGCCATTTAGGCCATGACGCCTTGATCGCCGCGCTGAGCGACGCCGGCGTGGAGTCCGTTGACGCCTTGTATGTGGGCAACATGCTCTCCGGTGAATTGGCCGGGCAAGAACACCTGGGCGCGCTGATGGCAGACTTCGTGGGCTGGCGCGGCGTCGAAGCTCTCAAAATCGAGGCGGCGTGCGCTTCAGGCGCGGCGGCGCTGCGTGTAGGTTACCTGGCCGTCGCCAGCGGAGCGCACGACGTGGTGGCGGTGTTGGGCGTCGAAAAAATGACCGACACCGCGGGCGAGGAGACCACGACAGGCCTGGCGTTGGCGGCCGATCAAGAATACGAAGCGGCGGAGGGCGTTTCCTTCGTGGGGCTTAACGCCATGCTCATGCAGCGCTACATGCACCAGTACGGCGTCAAGCATGAGGCGTTCGCCAATTTCACCGTCAACGCGCACCGCAATGCGCTGAACAACCCGAATGCCATGTTCCACCTACCGCTGACGGTCAAGGATTATGTCAAATCTGGCATGATTGCCGCGCCGGTGAACCTGCTCGATTCCTCGCCCATTTGTGACGGCGCCGCGGCCGTCATCCTCTGCGCAAGCGACCGCGCGCGCGAGTTCGGGCTGAACCGTCCACCGGTGCGCATTCTGGCGTCTGCCGTGGCAACCGATACCCTGGCCGTGCACGACCGGCGGGACCCCCTGATGCTGGAAGCCGGTTTTCTCAGCGCGCAGCGCGCCTATGCCCAGGCCGGCATGACGCCGCGTGACATCAACCTGTTCGAGGCGCATGACGCGTTCACCATCATGTCGGCGCTGTCGCTGGAAGCGGCCGGCTTTGCCGATCCAGGCCGCGGCGTGCGGCTGGCAGAGGAAGGCGAGATTGCCATCGGCGGCCGGGTTCCCATCAGCACGATGGGCGGATTGAAGGCGCGTGGGCATCCCGTGGGCGCGACCGGTGTTTATCAGATTGTGGAGCTGGTGCAGCAGTTGCAAGGACAGGCAGGCGCCAACCAGGTGCCTCATGCGCGCATCGGCATGGCGCAGAACATTGGCGGCAGCGGGGCCACCATTATCACCCATATTCTCGCCAATGAACCGTGACGTGGGCCTGTCAGAAGCTGTCAAACTTGCCTGTTGTTGTGAAAGATGAGACAAGTTGATAGGTTTTGAGAAAAAAGTGTGATAGAATGAACGTGATTGAGGGCTTTTTCACCCAAATACGTGGAGGTCAATGACCATGGGAGTTGCACGCAATTGGCGCACGCGGCGCCAACGCTATAGCCTGATGGGCGAGATTTGTGATGAATGTGGGAAGGCCATTTTCCCGCCGCGGGATGTATGTCCCCACTGCGCCGAACCGGCGCAGACGATGCAGCAGATGAGTGGGCGCGGCGAAGTCTACTCGTTCACGACGATGTACGATGCGCCGGCCGGGTTCGAGAGCTACTTGCCGTACACCGTGGCGCTGGTGAAGCTGAACGAAGGGCCGATGCTCACCGCGCAGCTCACCGATATCGAGTCTGACGATGTCAAGATCGGTATGCCGGTGGAGATGGTCACACGCAAGTTGACCGAAGATGGGCCAGAAGGCGTGATCGTTTATGGCTACAAATTTCGCCCGGTGCTGACTGCAGCCGGGCTCGCCGCCTAAACCAAGAAAAAAAAGCAAGCGCCGGATGTTGAAAAACGTCCGGCGCTTTTTTTATGCCTGCTGCGAACCGCAGAAAACGCTAACCGCCGTACGACCAGGGCGATTCCCACAGTTCAAGGGGCGTGAATGCGGCGAGACGCAGCCCAGCCTCCACGACATCTGCAATGAGCAGTGTGTGATCGCCGCAATCCTCGATGCTGCACATATTGCGGCACTCGATCCAAGCGGCTGCATCCACGAACAAGGGGCAAGCAGTTTCGCCCGGGCGGCAGCGATACCCCTGGAGCGTGTCCTGATCGAAGCCGACGTGCACGTACTGAAAGAAAGCCTGCGCCATCTGGTTTTGCTCGCGGGCCACAAGATTGAGAGCAAAAACCTCGCTGTTGAGGATGTGCTGTAAGATGCGCGATGACGTACGCAGCGCAACCACCAGGCGCGACGGCTCGAACGACGTCTGCA
>JBGAVB010000105.1:0-7826 GCA_044228345.1 Anaerolineae bacterium
ATGGCGCTCCACGGCCGGAATACAGCTGGCCGGCCGGTAGACCGCATGGAGCGGTTCCCACTGGTTGCCCACCTGCGGCGCCACCACATCGCACCCCGTCTGCGCAAGAGACAGCATAAAGCCAAGCAGCGCGGGATTGAGAAAAGGCATGTCGCACGCCACGGCCAACGCCAGGTCGCCGCGGGCTGCTCGCAGTCCAGAGTAAAGTCCCACGAGAGCGCTGCGCGTGGGGAAGGCATCCGGCGTCAACGTCGCGTGATAATCGGTCACTAAAAATTGGTATGTCTCTGGCGTGTTGGTGACGACAATGAGTTCATCGGCGAGCAAGCGCAAAGAAGCGGCCGTGCGAGCAATGAGCGGCTGGCCGTCTAGCGAAAGCAGCGCCTTGTTCGCGCCCATGCGCCGGCTTTCACCGCCGGCCAGGATGATTGCAGAGATGCCTGCCATGGTCAGCCGATCGCAAACAAAAACCCGCTTGACTGGTTGGCCGGCGGCGCTGTTCCAGGCATGAGAGCCTGGAGCAAGCCACTTCCCGTTGTCAGCGGGCCTTTGTTAGGCGTTGGAGTAGGGGCATAAAAAACCGGAGATTGCCAGGCAATCCCGGTCAGCCCTGCTGTGCGCAGTCCTTACTGGGGGTGCTCGTCCATAAACTTAACGGCTTCGCCCACAGTCGTGATTTTCTGGGCTTCTTCGTCGGTGATCTCGCCGCCGAATTCCTCTTCGAAGGCCATGATCAACTCAACCAAGTCGAGCGAGTCAGCCTCAAGGTCCTTACGGAAACTAGCCTCCATGGTGACGCGCTCCGCATCCACCCCGAGTTGTTCCACAATGATAGCCTTGATTCGTTCATAAGTGTCGTTCACGTGAAAATTCCTTCCTTCTAATGAGTTCTTGTATGCTGTGCATACCCATGATGACTTGATGGTGCACCAGGGATTTCTCGATTTGAACTTTGAACTATTCTAGCAGGGTTGATAGGCACTGTCAATTCAGGCACTTGACAAGCCCATAGCCGCTTGGTAAGATGGTGACGAACTATGATCACCACACGTCTTGAACACCAGATCAGCAGCAAAGTTACGGAAGGACGTAGGCATGCCATGCAGGTAGAACACGGCCAACCCCATAAGGAGCGCAAGGCCGATCACATTCGTATCAACCTGGAAGAAGATGTCAGTTTTCCCAACCTGACCACTGGGCTTGAAGCTTACCGCTTCTACCACCAGGCGCTCCCGGAACTCAATTTGAACGCCGTTGATCCGCAGCATCAGCTCTTGGGCAAACGCCTGACCGCGCCGATCCTGATTTCGTCCATGACTGGCGGTACGGATCGCGCCTATCAGATCAATCGGCGCCTGGCTGAGGCGGCCCAGGCCCGCGGCCTGGCCATGGGCCTCGGTTCGCAGCGCACGGCCATCGAGGCGCCGGAGACAGCCTGGACATTTCAGGTGCGGCATGTGGCGCCGGATATCCTGCTGCTGGCGAACCTGGGCGCGGTGCAGCTCAATTACGGTTATACGGTGGATCACTGCCGCCGCGCGGTGGAAATGATCGAAGCCGATGCGCTCATTTTGCACCTGAACCCGCTGCAAGAGGCGCTGCAGGCCGATGGGAACTGGGATTGGTCAGGCTTGCTGGCGAAAATTGCGCAGGTTTGCCGTCAACTATCAGTACCAGTGATTGCCAAAGAAGTCGGCTGGGGCATCGGCGGCGACCTGGCGCGCCGCCTGGTTGAAGCCGGCGTCGCCGCGATTGACGTAGCCGGCGCGGGCGGCACCTCGTGGAGCCAGGTGGAGCTTTATCGGGCGCCCACCGATCGCCTGCGCCGCTTGGCGCGCGCCTTTGCCGATTGGGGCTTACCCACCGCCGTGGCTCTGGCCGAATGTCATGCCGCGCGGCTGGGTGTTCCCCTCATCGCCAGCGGCGGCATTCGTACAGGGCTAGACGTGCTCAAGTGCGTGGCCCTGGGCGCAGATGCCGTGGGCCTGGCTGGCCCATTCCTCAAAGCGGCGGATATCTCAACCGAGGCTGTCCTGGAAACGATTGACACCCTGGTTGAGGAAATGCGCATCGGTATGTTCTGCAGCGGGGCTGGCAGCGTTGACGATCTACGCCAGCCAGGCCGACTACAGCGCGTGGTCTGAGAGGATGCGACTGCCGGGTGTAAGCAACGGCCGGGGCACGCGTCTTTGCTAGGAGAAGCGAAATCTTATGCTTTCTTTTCCCGCTTTGTCTAACTTTGCTGCCGCCTACCTTCCCCGCGTCGAACAGACGATGCGCCAGGCGCTGGCGTCGCCGCAATTGGCCGAGGGAACGCACTATGCCATGATGCGCTATCACCTGGGCTGGCTAGATGAGGAGTTCCGCCCTGCGCAGGCCAACATGGGCAAGGGCATACGCCCTCTGCTCTGCTTGTTGAGCTGCGCAGCCGTTGGCGGCGATCCGGCGACAGCTCTGCCTGCCGCGGCGGCGCTGGAGATGCTGCATAATTTCTCGCTGGTGCACGATGACGTAGAGGACAACAGCCCTACGCGGCGCCATCGCCCTACCGTGTGGGCGCTGTGGGGCCAACCGCAGGCCATCAACGTGGGCGATGCCCTCTTTGCCCACGCATTCCGCACGCTGCTTGATCTGGCGCCGGCCGCGGCCCCCGGCCAGGTCATTGACGCCATGCAGCGTTTCGTGCACGCCTGCATTGCCCTCACCGAAGGCCAGCACCTGGACATGGATTTCGAAACTCGCGCCAACGTGACGACAGACGAATATCTGGTGATGATTCGCGGCAAGACTGCGGCGCTGCTGGCGGCCAGCGTGGAAATAGGCGCCAGCCTGGGCGGCGCGCAGCCAGCGCAGCTGGCAGCCTTGCGGCAATTTGGCGAATCGCTTGGGCTGGCTTTCCAAATTCAGGATGACATCCTGGGCATTTGGGGCGATGAACAGATGACCGGCAAGTCAGCCGCCAGCGACATTCTGGCGCGCAAGAAATCGCTGCCCGTGCTCTACGCGCTCAATGGCCCGCAGGGCGCCGCCTTGCGTGAACTGTATGCGCACCCGCGCTTGACGGCTGATGAAGTGCCTGCGGTGTTGGATCGGCTGGCGGCCGCCGGCGCGCGTCCCTACGCGGCGTCGTTGGTCGAAACCTACAGCCTGGCCGCTTTGCAGGCTTTGCACGATGCCGATCTTGTACAGCCGGCTGGCGATCTTCTGCGCGATCTGGCCCTGGGCTTGCTCGACCGCCAGACGTAATGCTGTAGTGAAGACCCGTGCGGCCATAAGGGCAAGGATGTGTGTGCTCCGCATCCGCCATGCGCTCGCCGCCATGAACACTGTTAGCGTTGCGCAACCGACCTGTCAACGATCGAGTGGTCAATCACGAAGCAATGTAAAGAATGTAGAAGGTGAAATCCACCTGGCGAGGAATGTCATGCATAAACTCTATACGGCCCTGGCCGCCCTGATTCTTTCTCTTCTCCTGCTGGGCTGCACGGCATCTGCTACGCCTGCGCCAACCAAGGCTGCACCAGCGGCGGCCGCCCAAGTCATACCTGATTTGCTCAAGTGTGCGAATAACAGCCTCATTTTTCCGCTGCCACAAGATGCGAGCGAGTGCGCCAGCGTTGCCGGCGGCGCGGCTTTCAAAACGCAGCTGAAGCCAGACGAGGTCATCAAGTTCTACCGTGACTTCTTCGGCAGCGATGGTTGGACGCTGCTGTCCGGCGCGGAATCTACGAGCGCAACGCCGATTGCGGGCTGGCTCAAGGGCAACACCACGGTTCAACTCATCGCCTTCCCGCAGCAGGGAGGCGGTTCTTCCGTGAATGTCAACGTCGCCGCCACCCAATAGACTCATTCACCGCTTCGGGTTTCTCGCAGAAACCCGAAGTTTGCTTTGGCTGGTCTCAGAGGCTGCACAACTTAAGAATTGATCAGATGCAAAGGCAAGCGGACTGTCAGTGCTTGCCATTACCGGGTGTTGCGGGTATCTGCAGCATAAACTCATCGAGCGACTCGACTGCCAGCGCAACATCTACGAGCTGTTCAAGTTGATCGGTATCGAGCTGCTGTAACCTGATTTGGATGGTCGGCGGCGTGATTTGGAAACGCGCCCGCAACAAGCGCAGCAGTTGGCGCAAGGCGCCCTGCTGCATGCCTTGTTGCATGCCTTGTTGCATGCCCTGCTGCATCCCCTGCCGAATGCCTTGTTGCATTCCCTTCTCCATGCCTTTTTCCATGCCTTCGGCCAAACCCTGCTCCAGGATCTCCTGGTACCAGGGCGACTCGCGCAAGACGTTCATATCCCACCTCATGATATGCTGCACTACCGGGATTTCGAACACGAAGCTGGCGAAAAAGGCCAGCAGCGGCTCCAGGTCGCTCAGTTTCTCATCCTGACGTAACATGCCCAATGCGTGGATGACAACCGGCGGTTGCGCGCCGCCCTTGAGCACGGGGGCAAACGGAAGCAGCGTGGGCAAGGGACGCTGCAAGACCATGTTGACATCAACGTCCCACAGGTTGATGACCCGGTAATCCTGCCGTGCGTGCAGCCCCATGAACTCGGATTCGTAGCGTTCAGCCACCTGGCTGTCACGCTTCGGCGGCAAGATGAGGAAGTATAAAACGATTGTGGAGGTTCGTCAATCCGGCAAATGCACTCACGGACCTGTCAACGGCCGCTTCGAAAGCTCAGGACGACCACAAGCGAAGCATTGGAGAAGCTGCCATTACGATCCTGTACCTGCGTAATGGCTCAATCCGAACAGCCAGACCCGATAGGCGATGACGAGTAGGACGGCGGCCACCAATGGACTGATCCAGGCGATGAGGCTGGGGTCTCGGCCAAGCAGATACGAGGCCGGGTAGTAGGATGCAAAACCATATGGAATCAACCAGGTTAGCAGCAGACCGATGCCGCGCTGGTAGATGGTTAACGGGAACTTAGCAAACTCGTGCAACTCGAACACCATACGCGTCACCGGCACCGATTCAACAATCCAAAAAGCACTCGTGCAGGTGATGAGGTTCAAGGCGATGAAGATGGCGCCGCCGCTGAGCACCACAACCACCAGGTAAAGCGCGGTGAGCGGCGTCAACGCAATTCCCAGTGTGCGCAGCGCCGTCACGGTCAGCGCCAGGCCTACGATGAAATTGCCGACGCCATCGTGACAGAAGCGATCAGCCAGCAGATGGAAGAGAGGATTGATCGGCCGCACCAAGAAGCGGTCAAAACCACCGCTGCGAATATAGTCGTGCCCAATGGTCCACAGGTTATCTGCAAACATATGGTTGATAGATTTCGCCAGCACCACGAGACCGTAGATGAGCAGAATTTCGTAAAAACTCCACCCCACCAGGTTGGGAATCTGGCGCATCACCACCCACACCATAAGCAGGCCCGCCGCTTGCTCCGACACCGTGGACGAGGCGCCAATCAAGAAATTTACGCGATATTCCAACAGTATCTTCAGCCGCTGCTTCAGAAATAATCCATACAGCCGCACATACCGCCCCATTTCTCCCATCAACGACTCTCTGGCAAAAATTCTGTGTGTTGAATCGAGCATCGGCTCATCCTCCCTGCACCGTGACCGCGCGCACGGCGCGACGAAAGACCAGGCGTGAAGCAAGGGCCATACTCACCAGCCAGGCGATCTGCACCAGCCACAGCCGCGGTGCATCACTGACAGGCGTGATGCCACTGAGCAGCGATACCGGCACGTAGAGCGACTGGACAAAAGGCAGCGCGCTGGTCAGCGTGCGCAGCCAGTCTGGCATCATGTCGAGCGGCACCAGCGCGCCGCTGAAAAAGAGACCAAAGCCATAGCGCAGCACACTCCATCCCCACACTTCTGTCGTGTAGAAGGCCAGGCAAGCCAGGATCCAGTCAAAAAAGAAGATCACCGTAAAACCGAGGAAGAGCGACACGGCAAATGCGCCCCAGGTAAGCATATCGGCTGGCAGGCGCAGCCCAAAGAGGAGCACGGCCAGCAGCACCAGGGGCACCTTGGTAATGGATGCTACCACGACATCGGTCAGCGCTTCAACATAGTAGCGCGCCTGGAAGTCTACAGGGCGCAGCAGCTCGATGCCGATCATGCCTTCACGCATCCCATAGCCCATGGCAAAGATGAGGCGCGTGCCAATGACCGGCGCCAGAATCTGCGCCAGGAGTACGTAGTTGAGGGTTTGCGTCAGGCTAAGGCCGCTGAGCGTACTGGTATTTTGATACACCGCCCGCCAGAAGTAGACAAACGTCGTCATGGCGACGATTTGCACGATGAACTCCATCCAGACCCAGATACGATAAGCCAGGAAGAGCTTCGGCTCCATGGCGGCTAAGGCGCCGTAAACCTTCCCTGTTGATTTCAGCGACTGCCAGGTGGATTTAAGCATGGTCAATTCAGTCCAACGCGCCGTTATAGATCTGCTTGATGATGCTGGCCAGATCTGGCTCGGCCAGAGAAAAATCCACGACCTCGGCCTGATTCATGATGGCCGCGGCCACCTGGCTGGCGGTGGTGTGCGTACGGTCGAAACGCAGCACGAGCCTGCGCACGGCCGTCGCGTCATCCACGGGCGCGGGCATGACTTCGGTTCCCGGCGGCAAGGCCAGCGGCCCCACGTCAGCAGCCATCTCAAACGTGATCGCTCGGAACTTACCAAAGCGATCTCGGATGGTGCTCAGCGGCCCGTCATAGATGAGCTTGCCATTATCAATGATGATGACGCGCTGGCATAACTGCTCAATGTCGCCCAGGTCATGCGTGGTCAGGATGACCGTGGTGCCGTTTTCACGGTTCTGTTGGCGGATGAACTCGCGGATGCGCTCTTTGACGATCAAGTCCAGACCGATGGTCGGCTCGTCGAGGTAAACGATGTGGGGATCATGGATCAACGTGGCGGCCAGCTCCGCGCGCATCTTCTGCCCCAGGGACATGTTGCGGATCGGCACCTGAAGCAGAGGCTTGAGCTCCAGGATATCAGAGAACTGCGCCAGGCGCTGCTTGAAACGGGCAGGTTCTACGCGGTAGATCTGACCAATCAGGTTGAGCGATTCGATCAGCGCCAGGTCCCACCACAATTGGCTGCGCTGCCCAAAGACGACGCCGATGTCGCGCGCATTGGCCACACGCTGGCGATGCGGATCACGCCCAAGCACATGCACTTCGCCGCTCGTCGCGGCCAGGATGCCGGTTAGCATCTTGATGGTCGTGGATTTGCCTGCGCCGTTGACGCCGATGTAACCGACTACTTCGCCTGGGGCCACGCGGAAGCTGATATGATCCACCGCGACCTTATCCTGGTGCTGCGGTCGAAAAAGGGCTTTGACCGCCCCTCTCACGCCGGGATCTTTTTGGTTGACGCGGTATATCTTGGTTAGGTCTTTGACCTCAATCATAAGCGTAATCGGCCTCGGTGGAAGAAGGTGATGCCCCGGAGGTTGGTAAGGCATCCCAGGTCTGAGAGGGGTATTGATGGGAGAACAACGATGAGCTAATCGTAGAGTCCGCGGCGCACATTTTGGCGCACCTTGAACACCTCGCGCACCATCGAAATCGTGTCGCGCAGGGGATTGATCTTGCTTTCGGTCATGAAGTACCAATGAATCGGCACCTCGGCCACTTTGTAACCGCGGCGTAAGGCAATCGCCAATACTTCGACATCGAAAGCCCATCCCCCCATGGTTTGGCGGGTGAAGACATCGCGCGCGACGGTGCGGTTGAACATTTTGAATCCGCACTGTGTGTCTTGCAAGCCAGGAATGGCCAGGCTGCGCACGATGGCGTTGAACACGCGCCCCATGAGATGGCGATAGTATGGCTCAT
>JBGAVB010000106.1:0-7767 GCA_044228345.1 Anaerolineae bacterium
CATAGAATTCTCCAAAGGTTCGTGTCGTGAAGGTCTCATTGACGTACATTATAAGGCTGATTCAAATGGGCGTCAATCAATCCCGCGGGTTCTCGAGGTTCCTGCCGCGTCAAGCGGGTGTATTTCAGTTTTGGGGCGTAGCCCACGCAGGTGGACTTTGCAGTGGTTGCAGCGATTTCAATCGCCCGACGCGCCGATTCGCCCCCAGTTTGAAATGCACCCGCGGGACGCGCGATTGTCATCTACGGTGGTCTCGCCGTGACGTGCGATTGTCACCTACGGTGGTCTCGCCGTGACGTGCGTTGTCACACCGGAGATGTGACCTACGATCAGGCCGGCCCGTGGGACGGTCGTTGCCTCCAGCGTGACTGACACGTCACGCCGGAGGTGTGACCCGCGCGGAGCGCTCCTCTACCGCCGCACAAACGGCAGGTAGATCGGCTGCACGATGGTGAACGGTTCCCCGGTGTCCCATGCGGAATCCTCATAACCGGGCGCCTGACCTTTCAAACGCACACAGTAATCCGCGCCGGGGGCGTTCGGCGCTTGCCAGGCGAAGGCCGTGGCGCCAGGGGCCGACGTGCCCAGGGCTGTCCACGGCGTGCCGCTCACCACGCGCACATCGTCCACGTACCAACCAATCCGCGCGATGCTGCTGTCGCTCGCACTGAAGAAACGAATCAGCGCGCGCTGTCCGGCGAAGCTGCTCAAATCCACACGCGTCTCGATGTAGCCGCCGCTGTCGCCCGAGAAGGCGCGGCGGCCAGCAATGGGGCTGCCGTAATTGCTCGAGATCGTCTCGTTGTAGCCGCTCTGACTGATCTGCGGGCCCAGGTCAACCCAGGTGAATCCGCCGTTCGTGCTCAGCTCGATCACACCGCCATCGTAGCGGCTCTCCAGGTTGTACGCATGCCAGAAAACGAGCAGGCCTTGCACGGGCACAGTGAACGGCTGGCTTGTCTGCAGAATCTGGCTGCTCACGACCGTGCTGCTGGCTGCGAACCAGGCATGGGTGGGGCTGTGCGCGCTGGCGGTCTGCAGCAGCCAGGCAGGCGCGCCCACCTGGCTCGTCATCCAGCGCGAAGCGCCCAGTTCCATGTCATCGGCGAAGGCGGCGGCCGGTGTGCAGTCGTTGGTCAACTCCAGGCTGTAGGTGGCGCTGATGGGCGCGCCGTTCGTGACCCAGGCGATGGAGGCCGCGCTGCCGCCCAATAACGTCTCACCGCCGGCCGGGAAAGTCAGCGTGGGCGTCGCCATCGGCAGCACGGGGACAAGGCCGCGCGCCACGGCGCAGCCGTAGATCATCGAGGCATGAGCGCCCTGGTACAACGTGCTGTCGGCCAGGATCAAGGCATCCACCCCTTGCTCAAACGCCTGGTTGCTGCTGGTCGGCGTGACATAAAACTGGGCCTGCAGGATCAGGCGGTCGGCGTTCTCTCGTCCCATGCCGCTGCGAATACACCACAGCGCGGCCGACCAATAACGCCCATCGTCGTGCTCCTCCGACGGAACGCCGCTGTACCGACCAATATCCACGCCGGTGTTCGCATCTTTGCCATCCACGCGGCGCAGGCAGTGTGCGCCGTTGACCAGCGGCGCGTACGGAACGGCGTCCCAATCGGCGATGCACGGCGCCTGATTGGCCTGGTAGCCGACGTCGCCGCGGTCCGCATAGAAGGAAGCCGCCAGGTAATCGCCAAAACCTTCGCCCATGGCGCGCTGTTCGGTGTTGCGGCCCGGCCCCCACCCTGGCACCTGGTTCTGCTGGATCGCGTGTCCATACTCATGCACGATGACATCCGCATCCTCGGCGTCGTCCACGCCGCCATCGCCGAAGTGCAGTCCGTTGTCTGACGTACTGAAAAAGGAATTGTCTTCCGCGTAGTAGTGCGCGTGCACTGGAATAGAGCGGTTGTTGATGTTGTTGAAGCCGAGGCTTTGAATGTAGCGCTGCACAGAATCGAGCGCGTAGTAGATCGTCGCCTCTTCGAACTTGTCATTATCACGTGTGTAATCAAAGACGCGCGACGGTTCATTGGCCTGACAGGGTGGCTTATAGAACCCGCTGATCCCGGGCGCGCACAGGTTGACATATGGTCCAATCAGCTTGTTCTGCCCGGCGTTAATGCCCTGCAAGGTGACAGTGCGCCGCGCCGCCTGGAGCGCTGGGCTGTTGGCGTTATTATTGTCGGTCAGGGTGGGATTGCCGCTTGCTTGCACCGCGTTGGGGTCATACACGGAGCCGCTGTCAAATGCAATGGCGTTGAACTGATCCAGCACCGCGCCGCTCTGTGCATCCACAAACACATGCCAATCGCCCAACGGCTCCAGGGCTGGCATGAAGACATGCCAGGCCAGGCGCGTCCCATCCTTCTCGCCTGGGAAGATCAGCAGCTGCGCGGCGGCGCCGCCTCGCTCGCCGCGCGCCAGCTTGATCGCCGCGGCGGCCGCGCTGGTAGCTTGCTCGGATGTGACGGTCGGCTGCGTGTTCAGGTCGAGTTCAGGCCGGTAACTGCTCTGAACCAACTGGATCTCGCCGGCATGGCTGATATGCACCGCCACTTCCGCCAGCCAAACTGGGAGTCCAGCATAGGTCTGCTGAAAGCGCACGTGCGTTGCGCCCAGGCTTTCCTTTTGCACCAGCAGCGCCAAATCGCTTAGATCGCTGCGCAGTCCCAACCACGCGGCGTTGGCGGCCAGCAGCGCCCGCGCGGAGCCGACCGAATCGGCAGCCTGGGGCGCTGCGCCGCAGTGGAGCAAGTAAGTCGGCAATGTCCCGTTGGCTTTTTCTACGCGGGCGCAGGTTTGCGCCAGATTCGGCGCCGACGGCTGCGAAGCGGTTACCAGGGTAAAAAGGCTTGCCAGCAGGAGCAAGGCCCCGGTTACCGCCAGGGTCGTTGGATGTTTCATACCACGCATGATTGGTCTCCTCGATTGATCGGTGTGATTGATGTTGCTTGAGGCTTGCCTGACACTATAAACGGCGCGCTTGGCGCCTGCTGTAACCTATGTGGGATTTGAGGCGCTGACTTCTCACGCGCGCCACTTGACAACTTGACCTGGAACGGGTAAGGTTGACCCGTGAATAGCTGCGAAGAACGAGGCATTGAACGATTCCATGTTAATTGATGAAGCACGAATCTGCGTGACTGCGGGCGACGGCGGCAACGGCTGCGTGGCCTTTCGACGCGAGAAGTTTGTGCGCTTTGGCGGCCCCTACGGCGGCAATGGCGGTAAAGGCGGCGATGTTTATTTGGTGGCGACGCGCGATGTCAACACACTGATTGCTTTCAAGCATCAACTGCACTTCCGCGCTGAACGCGGTGGGCACGGCGGCGGCAAAGGCAAGACCGGCGCGCAGGGCAATGACATCAAGATTCCCGTGCCGTTGGGCACCCTGGCGTACGATGATGCCAGCGGCCGCTTGCTGGCCGACCTGGTGCAGGATGGGCAAGAGGCCTTGGTGGCGCGCTCCGGCCGCGGCGGCCGCGGCAACATGGCGTTCAAAAGCCCGATCAACCAGGCGCCGCGGATTGCAGAAAAGGGCGAACCGGGCGAAGTACGATGGCTGCGCCTGGAACTGAAGCTGATGGCCGATGTCGGCATTGTGGGCGTCCCCAACGCGGGCAAATCTACCCTGCTCAGCGTGATCAGTCGCGCGCGGCCCAAAATTGCCGATTATCCCTTCACCACGCTGGAGCCAAGCCTGGGCGTGGTGATAGTGGACGATCGCGACTTTGTCGCGGCCGATATTCCCGGCCTGATCGAAGGAGCGCACACCGGCGTTGGCCTGGGACATCAATTTCTGCGCCATATAGAGCGTTGCCGGGTGCTCATTCATTTGCTCAATGGCCTCAGCCCAGACCCTCTGGGCGACTATGATGCCATCAACCAGGAGCTCGATCTGTTCAACCCCGCGCTGGCGACCAAGCCGCAGATTGTTGCGTTCAACAAGATGGACCTGCCCGACGTGCGTGCACGCTGGCCCGAGATCCAGGCAGCCTTGCGCCAGCGCCAGGTAGATGTGCTGCCCATTTCAGCCGCCAGCGGCGACCAGGTCGAGACGCTGCTGCGCCGGGCCGTCGGCCTGCTGGATGCGCTGCCGGTGGTGGAGCCGGCGCCGGCAGATACGGCCATTTTCAGACCGCCGGTCAGCGAACGAGAATTTACGATTGCCCGCGACCCAGATGGCGCGTGGCGCGTGCAAGGCGTCGCCATCGAACGCGCGGCCGCAATGACGAACTGGGATTATTATGAAGCCATCATGCGTTTCCAACGCATCCTGGCCGCGCTCAGCATAACCGACGCCCTGCGTGACGAGGGCGTTCACGAAGGCGACATCGTGCGCATTGGCAAGACCGAATTGACCTGGGAAGACGGCTGGTAAAGTTGGGGGATGCGGCGATGGATGAACGCCAGGAAGAAAAGAGCAGCCGCGCTCGCAATACTCCCCTGGTCAACTTGCTCAAAGGCCTCCCTTTTTTCGCGTCCTTGGACCGGTCTGTCCTGGAAGACATGGCAAGCCATGCGCGCAGCCTCACTTTTGCGCCAGGCGAGATGGTCTTTCTCGAAGGCGATCCTTGCGCGGGGTTTTTCGTGGTCGAGCGCGGCCGCTGCAAAATCTTCAAGACTTCGGCTGAGGGTCGCGAACAGACCCTGCATGTCATTCCGCCTGGTCATTCTTTCAATGAGGTGTCTGTATCCGACGGCGGACCGAATCCAGCTACGGTCATGACGGTTGACGAGGCGGTATTATGGAATATCTCTCGCGATGATCTGAAAGTCCTGGCTCTGCGGTATCCAGCCGTGAGCTGGGCGCTGTTGGAACATATGGCCCGGCGTGCGCGCAGCCTGGTTGGCATCGTAGAGGACTTGGGTCTGCGTCCGGTGAAAGCACGCCTGGCTAAACTCCTGCTCGAAGAGGCCGAACGCAGTCTCCAGGGAGAGCTTGACCGTAGCGACCTGCTGACACAACAAGAGATGGCGGCTCGCCTGGGAACGGTGCGCGAAATGGTGGGGCGCGCGCTGCGCACGCTGATGGATGAGGGCGCCATCAAGATCGAACGTCACCGTATTATCATCGTGGATCAGGACCTGTTGAGACAAGAGGCGATGCTGTAGCCGATCAGAAACCCGTTTCCTCGCGGAAAACGGGTTTCTGAACAGGCGCTGGTCTACTCGAAGATCCAGCGATCGTTGGCGCGGCCATAATCGGCCAGTTCCTCAGGACTGAACCAGAGGGCGATCTCCGCCGCGGCGGTTTCTGGCCCGTCCGAACCATGCACCAGGTTGCGGCCGATTTCCAGGCCAAAGTCCGCACGGATGGTCCCAGGCTCGGCATTGACGGGGTTGGTGGCGCCCACGGTCTTGCGCACGAGATCAATCGCGCGCCTGGCTTCCAGCACCATCACCACCACCGGCCCCGACGTGATGTATTCAATGAGGCCGTTGAAGAACGGCTTGCCTTCGTGCACGGCGTAGTGCTTGCGCGCCAGCGCCTCGCTCACCTGCATGAGCTTGAGTGCGACGATTTTCAGCCCGCGCTGTTCGAAACGGCTGATGATTGGGCCAATCAACCCTCTTTGGACGCCATCCGGTTTGATAATGATTAAGGTACGTTCCACGATCAACATCCTCCCCATTCGTTGACGTTCGTCATTGGGCCACAACGGTCGCCATTGACCGTGAGCCTGCTCGCCAACGTAGGGTAATGGTAGCCACACGCGTCAGTTTTAGCAAATTCACTTGACTTGGAGTTTTGCCGGAAGTTGTGTTATACTTTTGTTTGCCTCCTCGGTATCACGATAGCCTGCTTTTGCCCATAGCGACACATCACCACCGATGAACCTGACCGATTGACGAGAACAGACAAACCAACCGAAGAAAGGAACCCAAGGATGCTCAATCTTGCCCACCTGCTGGAATTCAACCTGGGGCGCAACCCTGACAACTTAGCGATCATTTTCAACGACCGCAAGATGACCTACCGCGAGTTGAACGGCGCTGCGACGAAGTTTGCCGATGGGTTACGTCAACTTGGCGTTAAGCCGGGCGACAAAGTGGCCCTGATGATGCCTAACATTCCCTTCTTTCCTATTGCCTATTACGGCATCCTCAAGGCTGGCGCGGCCGTTGTGCCCTTCAACGTACTTTTCAAGGGGCGTGAAGTCGCCTACCATTTGAAGGACAGCGATTCTGTCGCCCTGGTGGCCTTTGAAATGTTTGCCCAGGCAGCCTACGAAGGCTTCCAGGCCGTGGATACGTGCCACAACCTGATTATGGCGACGGCTGACCCGGCGGCGGCCTTGCCAGTCAGCGGCGATGGCGTCAAGAACTTCTATCATGTCCTTGCCAGCGGCTCGCCCACCTTCGACACCGTGCAGACCATGCCTGACGATACCGCGGTCATTCTCTACACATCGGGCACCACCGGCCAGCCCAAGGGCGCCGAGTTGACGCACGTTAATCTCTTCCTGAACGCCTGGATCAGCCAGCAGCTCCTGGGCTGGCAGCCCAATGATGTCTTCCTGGCGACCTTGCCGCTGTTCCACTCCTTTGGTCAGACGGTCATTATGAACAACGCCATCATGGGCGGTGCGGCCATCACGCTGCTGCCGCGCTTTGACCCGGCCGCGGCGCTAGGCATCATGCAGCGCGACAACGTCACGGTGTTCGCGGGCGTGCCCACAATGTACTGGGCTTTGCTCGCCTACCCCAAGGCGTCCGATTTCGATCTGGAGAAGATCAAGGGCGCGCTGCGCATTGCCGTCTCTGGCGGCTCGGCGCTGCCCGTGGAAGTCCTCAAGGGCTTCGAGGCGAAATACCAGGTGCCGATTCTGGAAGGGTACGGACTCTCGGAGACGTCGCCGGTGGCCTGCTTCAACCATGCGGACCGGCCGCGCAAGGTTGGCTCCATCGGCAACCCCGTGTGGGGCACGTGGATGCGCATTGTGGATGCCGATGACAAGCCGGTGCCGGTCGGTTCGGTGGGCGAAGTGGTCATTCGCGGGCACCATGTGATGAAGGGCTATTACAAACGCCCTGAAGCCACGGCGCAGTCCATTCGCGATGGCTGGTTCCACAGCGGCGACCTTGGCCGCGTGGATGAAGAGGGCTACTACTTCATCGTGGATCGCTTGAAGGAGATGATTATCCGCGGCGGTTTCAACGTCTACCCACGCGAGATCGAGGAATACCTGCTGACGCATCCCAAGGTCTCGCTGGTCGCCGTCGTCGGCGTGCCGGACGAGCGCCTGGGCGAGGAAGTCAAGGCTTACGTGGTGCTCAAGGAAGGCCAAAGTGCGACCGTGGCAGAGATCATGGAGTTTGCCAAGAGCGGCCTGGCCGACTACAAATACCCGCGCCAGATCGAGTTCCGCACAACCTTCCCCATGACCGCCACGGGCAAGATTCTCAAGCGTGAGCTGATTGCGTCCTAACTGGCAGGTCTCTTGTGCAGCGCAGGCTCTTGTCGGTTACGCCTGGCTCCAGCGCTGCACCAGGCGGTCGGCCAGCCGCGGCGCCAGGCGCGTCAGCCAGTGGATCCCCCAAGACTGCCAGTTGACATAGACGAGGAACTGATCGCTGTCCAGGGCGCGGCGAATGGCGTGGGCCGCCTGTTCTGGCGCCAGCCAGCGGAAGCGTCGGTAAATGGGCGGCGGGTCAGGCAGATTCACAACCAGCGGCGTGCGAATCGTTGGTGGACACACCACCGTGATGCGCACGCCGCTCCTTTGCAGCGCCAGTTCATCACGCAGGGTTTGGGCA
>JBGAVB010000107.1:0-7762 GCA_044228345.1 Anaerolineae bacterium
GCAAGCGAGCAAGGCAAAGCCGGCCATCATAACCACCAACACGCACGCCCAACGGTAATGCTTTCTCATGATGTCTCCTGCGCACAGATCGTTTCCTGTTCCCAAAACGAACGGGTGTGCCTATTGGTTGCGGTAATCGCAGCAGCCTGGGTTCATGAGAACCCGGGATCCTCAGGCCGCGCGGCGCATGTATGACCAGGCGAGGCCGCGCGGCGGGGCAAAGAGGAAGACCAGGACAAAGACCGCCGTGGCGGCCAGGATGATGGCGGCGCCGGAGGCGACGTTCAGGTAATAGCTGAGGTAAAGTCCTGCCAGGCTGGAGAAGGCCCCAATCGCCGCGGCGAGGATCATCATCGTGGAGAGGCGCTTAGTCAGCAGGTAGGCCGAAGCAGCCGGCGTGACCAACATGGCCGCCACCAGGCCGACGCCGACGGTTTGCATAGAGACCACGACCGTCAGCGCCAACAGGATCAACATCACGTTGCGCAGAAGTTCGGCGGGCAGGCGTAGGGTTGCGGCCAGCACAGGATCAAATGAGATGATCAAGAAGGGGCGGTAGAGCAGCACGACGGCGCCCAGGATGACGATTCCCAGCCCCGCCGTCAACCACAGATCGCCCGTGTTGACGCCCAGCACGTTGCCAAAGAGAATATGGGTCAAATCCACGGCGTAGGTCTTGATCGAACTGATGAGCACCACGCCCAGCGAGAGCGCGGCCGCGAACAGAATGCCAATGGCCGTGTCTTCTTTGATGGTTCCCTGCCGTGAGAAAAGCCCAATGCCCAGC
Source organism: Anaerolineae bacterium (assembly GCA_044228345.1). Classification (GTDB taxonomy): domain Bacteria; phylum Chloroflexota; class Anaerolineae; order SSC4; family Amarolineaceae; genus Amarolinea. Next base: position 788 of record JBGAVB010000107.1, read on the forward strand.
GCCACCAGCACAGCCGCGACCAGCGCGCCCACAATCAGGTTTCCTTGCAGCAAATAGGCCACCGCCACGCCAGGAAGAATGGCATGCGCCATGGCATCGCCCAGGAACGCCATGGAGCGCAGCACGACATAACAGCCCACCACCGCGCACAGGATGCCGACCATGACCGCCGCCAGCATGCCCCGCTGCATGAATCCATAGGCCAGCGGCGTCAAGAGCCATTCGATCATCGTGCTTCTCGCTCTGCACGCAAGCCAGCGGCCGGCGCGGCGGGCGACAAGCCCACGACCGGCGTCACGGTGTGCGTTTCAGGCTCATCTTCCGGGCAGCAATGGTCCACCACAGCCGCCCCTTCCGGCAGCATGAGAACCTGGCCGCCAAAGGCTTCGGCCAGGCGCTGCGTGGTGAAAACAAGCGCGGGCGGCCCAAAAGCAATCAAGCGGCGGTTGAGGAGCATCACATACTCAAAGCGATTAGCTGCCAGGGCCAAATCGTGCGTCGAAATGAGCACCGTCACCTGCTGCGCGCGCAGGCGATCGAGCAGGGCCAGCGTAGATTCCTGCGTCGCCGCATCTACGCCGGTGAACGGCTCATCCATCAACAGGATGTGCGGCTCCTGGGCCAACGCGCGCGCCAGAAAGACGCGCTGCTGCTGGCCGCCGGACAGCTCGCCGATGGCGCGCGGCGCCAAGGGCAGAATGCCCATCGCGTCCAGGGCGCGCGTCACCGCGGCGCGATCAGCCGCGTTGGGGCGGCGCAGCCAACCCTGGCGACCGTAGCGCCCCATCATCACCACGTCTGCCACCGTGACTGGAAAGCGCCAGTCTACGGCTTCGCGCTGCGGCACATAGGCGACACAGTCCTGGTGCATGCCCAGGGCCTGGCCGTGAATCAAGATGCGTCCGCTGCGCAGCGGCAGCAGGCCCACCAGCGCCTTGAAGAGGGTGGACTTGCCCGCGCCGTTTGGCCCGACCACGGCCACCTGGGCGCCGTGTGGTATCTGAAAGGTCAATCCTTGTAAGGCCGGCCGCCCGTTGTAACCAACCGTGATGTCATCCACATCTAGACGCGCAGGCGCGTCCAGGCGCGCGGGCGCGTCGAGGCGCGCCGCGGGGCCGGCGGCTCGACTGCGCTCGCCAAAGTCCGCCGCCGCGTCAGGCCGCGTGCGGTCGCTCACAGAGGCGGGTAAGCCCGAATTTATCACGTCTGCCTCATTTCTATCCAACATGCCGCCGTCACTATTTCAGCGCCGCGACGATGATGCGCGTGTTGAACTTCATCATCTCGATGTAGGTCGCGCCTTCGCCGTCGGCCGCGCTGAGCGAATGGGTGAGCAGGCCAGTGACGACCCGCACGCCGGTTTCGGCTGCCACTTGATGGGCCAACTGCGGATTGGCGCCAGCTTCTAAGAAAATGGCGCGCGCGCCCGTGGCCCTGATCTGGTCAATCAGGCCGGCGAGCTGCTGCGCTGATGGCGCAGCGCCGGTGCTGACGCTCGGAATGATCGCGCCGATGACCTGAAAACCGTAGCGATCGGCGAAATAGCCGAGACTTTCGTGGTTCGTCACCAACTGCCGCGCCGCTGGCGGCACCTGGTTGACCTGATCGCGAATCCAGGCGTCCAACGCCTGCAAATCGGCGATGTAGGCCGCGGCGTTGGCCGCATACACGGGCGCGCCGGCCGCGTCAGCTTGACTCAGCCCGTCGCGGATATTTTCCACGTAGTGAACGGCGAGGACGGGATCCAGCCAGAAATGGGGATCGCCTTCGGGATGATCCTGCGCCGCGCCGGACTCGGAGGGCGCCGCGCGGCTGCTCAGGCCGGCGGCGGCCTCGATCACCAGGCGCTGCCCGCCCGCATTTTGCAGCAGGCGGTTCAGAAAGCCCTCGAACCCGGCGCCGTTGACGATCAGCACCGTGCTGGCGTTGACCCGGACAATGTCCGCGGGCGCTGGCTCAAAATTGTGCGGATCCACGCCGATGGGCATCAGCGTCTGCACCGTCAGCCGTTCGCCCGCGACATGCTGCGCTATGTCGGCCAGAAAGGTCTCCACGGCGAGAACATTTGGAACCGCGATGGCGTTGGGTCCAGGCGTTGGGGTCGCAGCGGCGGAGCAGGCGGTTGCCAGCACGATGATGCACAGACCAGTCAACAAACTGCGCAGTCGCGCAGGATCGAAACGGGACATGACGAATGAACTTGTCTTTCTGGCGGCGCCCGATTAAAAAAAGCACCTGCAAGCCCGCCAGCTTGCAGGTGCTTCTGCGTGAACGACTTACGCCATCTCGCGCATCAGCGCGGCGAGATGATCACGTGAAGGGCGCAGCTTCTCGTTGGCCATGAACGCCAGCGGTTCCTGATCCGCGATGTGCATCAGGTCCGGCAGCGTAGGCTGGTTTGGGTTGATGTGAATCAGGCCGGTGATGATCTGCTGGGTGGCTTCAGCCTCCCGCAGCACTTGCACCGCCTGCATCCAGTCGGTCGCATCGTAGTTGCTGTCCAGCTTCTTCAGCCGCACGTGCGATCCGTCGTGCATCTCAACGTCCACGGCGGTGCCCGGCTCATAATCCACGGTGATTTCCTGGTACGCGGGGATGTACGTCACCTCGTGCAGCGGCTCTTCGTGCGTGCGACCGTAGGCGTAGGACTTGGTCGAATCGTCATGGTCGTTGAAGGTGACGCAGGGGCTGATGATGTCAATCACGGCCGTGCCGTGGTAGCTCAACGCGGCCTTGAGCAGCTCGCGCACCTGCTTGGCATCGCCGGCGAAGGAGCGGGCCACAAAGCCGCAGCCCAAGATGAGCGCTTCCATGCACAGGTCAACCGGTCGGAATTCATTCGTGCCCGCATACTTCAGCACCTGACCCACGTCGGCTGTCGGCGAAAACTGGCCTTTGGTCAGGCCGTAGACACCGTTGTTCTCGATGATGTAGACCATCGGCACGTTGCGGCGCACCAGATGTTTGAATTGGCCGAGGCCGATGCTGCCGGTATCGCCGTCGCCGCTGACGCCAATCGCGCGCAGGGTATGGTTGGCCAGGCACGCGCCGGTGGCAATCGAAGGCATGCGACCGTGAAGGGAATTAAAGCCGTGCGAACGGTTCAAGAAATAGGCCGGCGATTTACTGGAGCAGCCAATGCCGCTCAGCTTGATCACCTCATGCGGCCGCAGCGCCATCTCGTAGGCCACGCGCACGATCTGGTTGGAGATGGAGTTGTGGCCGCAGCCCACGCACAGTGTGGAAGGCGAGCCGTCGTAATCTTTCAGTTCAAGACCAATCAGGTTCAGTTTGAGATTGCCATTCGTTTTGGCTGTCGTAGCCGAACCGGCGGCCGTCGTGGCGGTAGGAAGTGGAGTTGCCATGATGTTATCGCTCCTGCTTCAGAATGGACTCGGTGACAAAGCGCGGGGTCAACGGCAGGCCGTCGCATTTGTTGAGCTTGCGCAGTTTGGGCGCCTGCTGCGGCATTTCCATGCTCAGAATCTCCGCCATCTGCCCTTCGAAGTTCAACTCGACGACGTAGATGCGATCATGCCGGGCGACAAACTCGCGCAGCGTCTCGTCAATGGGCAGCGCGCGCATGCGCAGGTAGTTGGTTTCGATGCCCAGCTTGCGCAAGCGATCGCGCGCCTCCAGGACGGCCGGATCGGCCGAACCATACGAAATGATGCCGATTGGGGTGGCGGCCGCGTCATCCACCACCGGCTTGGGCGCCAGCGTGCTGGCGGTATAGTGCTTCTTGTAGAGACGGGCCAGGTTTTGCTCCCAGTCCTCCGGCCGCTCGCTGTAGACAGCCTTGGCATTATGACCCGTGCCGCGCGTGAAGTACGCGGCGCGGTAATCGTTCGTGCCGGGCAGCGTACGGTAGCCGATGCCGTCGCCATCCACGTCCTCGAAGCGCGCCCAGGAGCCGAGGCGCTGAATATCCTCCGCCGTCAGCACCTTGCCGCGGTCGAGAGGTTTTTCTGGATACGCGAACGGCTCACTCATCCACAAATTCATGCCGAGGTCCAGGTCGCTCAACACAAAAATCGGCGTCTGCAGCCGCTCAGCCAGGTCAAAGGCCTGCATGCCGAACTCGAAACACTCAGAGACGGAGCCAGGCAAGAGCACCACATGGCGCGTATCGCCATGACCCATCGTGTAGGCCATCAGCACATCGCCTTGCGCGACGCGTGTGGGCAGGCCCGTGCTTGGCCCCATGCGCTGCACGTCCCAGATGACCACGGGCACCTCGGCAAAAAAGCCCATGCCAGCATACTCGGTCATCAACGAGAGACCAGGCCCGGAGGTGGAAGTCATGCTGCGCGTCCCGGCCCAGCCCGCGCCAATGGCAACGCCGATGGCGGCAATTTCATCTTCGCATTGCAGAACCGCAAACGTCGGCTTGCCGTTCTCGTCGAGGCGCATTTGCGGCAGATATTCGTTCAGCGACTCCGCGAGACTGCTGGCCGGCGTGATCGGATACCAGGCCACGACCTGGACGCCGCCAAAAATGGCCCCCAAGGCGGACGCGATATTGCCTTCGATCATGATCTTGCCCTGCGTCTTGTCCATGCGCTCGACGCGGAAGGGGTCTGCCTTGGTCAGGTTCTCCCTTGACCAATCGTAGGCCATCTTGACAACGCTGAAATTGAGATTGATCGGCTTGGCTTTGCCGTTGAAATGCGTGTGCAAAGCGCCCTTGATCTCTTCCAAGTCAATTCCCAGCACAAACGCCAGGGCGCCGACATAAACCATATTGGCAATGTAGTTTTTGATTTTGTCTTCCGCGCCTGATGCCTTGACGAATTCCTTGACCGGAATGCCGTAGTACGTGACATCGGTGCGATTATGGGCAAATTTCCAGTCCAGCGGGTAGATACAAACGCCGCCCCCTGGCAGGTTCGCCAGGTCCTGCTCGACCGTCTTGTCGTTGAAAGCGATCAGGATTTCGGTCCCCTCACGACGAGCCACATAACCATCTTTGCTGATGCGGATCGTGTACCAGGTGGGCAAGCCCTGGATATTGGAGGGAAAGAGGTTCTTGCCGTTGACCGGAATTCCCATGCGGAAAATCGAGCGGATAATCGAAAGGTTGGCTGTTTGGCTCCCGGAGCCATTGGGGGTTGCCACAACAATCGAGAAATCATTGACGACGTCCGGCCTTACCGGAGCCAGGGCCGGCGCCGGACGTTCCAGCACAGCCGTTGTGCTTGACATTGAGAGTCTCCTCCTGAATACCTTGAAATGCCAATCGTAATGGCACGCACGTCAGACGCAGCCGCCTCCCGGCTTGACTCGCGTCGTACGTTGAGTATGGTTCCATTTGTATAGCGACAGGCAGTCATTCGCCATGAAATGGATCATGATTGTAGCACAAAATAGACCTAATTGCACGAAATTTAGAGCGCCTGCAGCTCGATTAGAATCTGTCCTCGTTCAACGACCTGGCCGGCGGCGCAGCGCACCGCGCGCACCTGCCCATCGAGCGGCGCGGCAATGCGCAGCTCCATTTTCATCGCTTCCAGCAGGACGAGGGTTTGGCCGCGCGTGACGGTATCGCCTGGGCGCACGAGCACGTCGAGCACCTGGCCCGGCATGGCCGCTTCCAGCCCGCCTTCGGCGGCCCCAGCAGGCCCGCGGCGCCGTTGCCTGGCGCGCGGATCAGGCTGCTGCACCACATAGCGTTTTGTTGAGGCCAGGGCCACATGCCGGCGCAGCCCATCGTGCGCCACGGTCGCGCGCAGCCGCCGACCGTTGATGTTGAGATTGATGGACCCGTGCTCTGGGCGGTGGGCTTGCACCTCGTACGGCCGACCGTCCACCGTGATCCGATAGCGCTCGCCATCCTGCTCGATCTTGACTACGCTGATCTGTTCTTCGTCGCCGACCGCATGATACCGAAACTCCATCATTACCTCCGCCCGCGCCCCGGCCGGGCGCGCCTGCGTCATTGCGCGTTACTTCTCGAGCCAAAAATCGCCGATAGCGAGCGCGTCCAGGCCGCTGCCGTAGAAGGTGCGCACGGCGTCCTGCGGGGTGTTGACGATCGGCTCGCCCTTGACATTGAAGCTGGTGTTGAGAATCATCGGCACGCCCGTCAGCTTCTCGAATTCGTCAATCACCCGATACCAGCGCGGCAAATCCTCCGCGCGCACGGTTTGCGGCCGCACGGTGTTGTCCACATGCACCACGGCCGCGATCTGGTCAGCCACTTCCGGGCGCACGTCGAAGGTCAAGATCATGAAGGGGGCCTCGACCGGGTTCTGGACGAAATCGCCGATGCGTTCGGCCTTGACCGACGGCGCAAACGGCCGCCAGGGTTCGCGGTACTTCACCGCCTCATTGATCTTGTCCTTGACCTCCGCGCCGATGGGCGAGGCGATGATCGAACGGCTGCCCAGCGCGCGCGGCCCCGCCTCCAGGCGGCCCTGGAACCAGCCCACGATGGCGCCCTGCGCCATACGCGCGGCCGCGCGGCGCTCCAGGCGGCCGTTGGGCAGATACTCGTACTTCAGCTTGTGCCCATCCAACACGGCTTTGATCTCGGCGTTGCTGTAGTCTGGGCCGTAGTGCACCAGGCGCTGCTCGAAGCGCGGATCGTCGCCCATCTCCGCGGCCACCAACTGCGCCGCGCCCAGGGCCGAGCCGGCGTCATTGCTCACGGGCTGGATAAAGATGCGATCCACGGCGCCGCTGTCCAGGATGACGCGGTTCATCTTGCAGTTCAAGGCCACGCCGCCGGCCAGGCACAGCGTGCGGCAGCCGGTCTGCGCCACGGCGCGGCGCGCCAGGCCCACCGCAATCTGCTCCAGGCGATCCTGCACAGCCCAGGCGATGTTCTGCTGCCGCGGCGTGATCTCATCGCCGTACTTGAACGGCAGGCCCAGTTCATGCACCAGCTTGTCGGTGTAGCGATCGCCGTAGGTGTGCTCGCCAAAGAAGAAGTAGCTGGGATCAATGCGATACGCGCCGTCGGGCGAAAGCGGC
>JBGAVB010000108.1:0-7697 GCA_044228345.1 Anaerolineae bacterium
GACGGGGCGCATCAGATTGCCGGCGGCCAGGAAGCCAATGGGGAAAGCCAGCACGGTGCCGAGGGTTGTCGCCAACAGCGCCATGAAGATCGTTTCAATGATCTTGTTCCAGGTTTCCTTGGTGGTGTCCGACAGGTAGGGGCGCCCAACGACCGTCTTGTATTCGGCTTCGATGGCTTGGGCCACGGTTGATTCGCGGTTGCGGGGAATCGTGAAGGTAGTTGTGAACGCGCCGTTCTGATCGGTCTTGATCGAAATGCCGGGCAGGGTGGCCTGGCTCTCTGGCCGGAAGCGCACCGCCACATCCGCGTTGTGCGGGAAGTTCGCGCCCGTCACGCTGATGCGCTCGTCGCCGGCCGCGCACGGTTTGGAGATGGTCAAGATCGGCCCCGTCGCCGGCGCGGCCGCGGGCGCAGGCGGGTTGGCCGGACAAGGCACCAGGATCGGGGCCAATGTCTTGGTAGACTCGGTAGGATAGGTCAGCAGGTCGGGCTGTGCAATCGCGCGGATGATGCGCACCAGCTGCTGTTGGCGCTGGGGCTTGGCCGTTTCCTCCAAGTTGACCTGTGTGACCTGAAAACCGTAGGCGTAAATGACGACAGCAACCACAATAATGACGGCGGTCAAGAGGGCGCGCATGATTGGTTTTTGGCTACGTTTCATGATCTACGATGCTCCTTGGGACGCTCTCTCAGGCTCTAATGCCTGGCGTCGCCGACGCGTTCCGCTTCCTGGCCGTAGATTTCTTTGAAGCGCTGGTCGTCAATATCCTTGGCCTTGCCTTCAAACACCAGCATGCCCTGGTTGAGGGCAATCACGCGGTCAGCGTAGCGTTGAACCAGGTCTAAGAAGTGCAGGCTGCAAATGACCGTGGCGCCATCCTGCTGATTGATCTGTTCCAGGTGCGTCATGATGCTGTGCGCCAGCACGGGGTCGAGGCTGGCAACCGGCTCATCGGCCAGGATCAATTCAGGATCTTGCATCAAGGCGCGCGCAATGCCGACGCGCTGCTGCTGTCCGCCGCTCAACTCGTCGGCGCGCACCGCAGCCTTGTCACGAATCCCTACCCGATCCAGCTTTTGCAGCGCCTTCTCCACATCCTCTTTGGGAAAACGATTGATCAGACTGAAGGCAGGGTTGACGTAGCCTAAGCGTCCGGCCAGCACGTTGGTCAGCACGCTGGAGCGGTTGACCAGGTTGAAGTGCTGGAAAACCATGCCAATCCGGCGCCGGATGCGGCGTAAGTCTTCAGCCGGCGCCGCGGTGACATCAATGCCGTTCCAAATGATCTGCCCGCTGGTTGGCTCCACCAGGCGGTTGATGCAGCGCAGGAGCGTGGATTTGCCCGACCCGCTCAGGCCGATAACCACCAGGAATTGGCCGTCCGGGACGGTGAAACTGACGTTGTCCAGGGCGCGGACTTTGCCGTCGTACACCTTCGTGAGGTTGCGTACTTCAAGCACGGTGAGACTCCCCTCGGTACAGGTGCATCTCAATTTTTGGGTGCAGCCCACGCAGGTGGGCTTGGCAATCGTTGCAGCGACTTGCAGTCGCCCGATCTGTCCCCAGGTTGAGATGCACCCCCTCGCTACGATTCGTTATGACTACCTACAAAATTGGGCAGAAGGAGAACTCCCTCTGCCCAATGACGCTGCTATGGCAGAACGCCTATGCAGTCTACTTCTTGCCCAGGTCTTCCAGTTTCAGCCCGCTGGCTTCGACGGCGCCGCGAATCGGGTCATATTCCTTATCCGTGGCGGCTGTCACGCTGGTCCAACCGTAGAACTTGCTGTCGCCGATGGATTTCGCCCAATCCTCAGTCTTGGAGAAGTCCATAATGGCCTGCTCGATCTTGGCGCGCAGTTCTTTGGGGAACTGAGGGCCAAAGCTCAGCGTGTCATTCGGGATTTGCACAGTCAGGGCCAGGATGCGCACCTTGGCCACGACATCCGGAGCCTGCTCACGCACGTTGGTGCGGGCATCGAGCACAGTCCAGCCGCCGCAAACCAACGCCTTCTTGTCATCGCTGATCTTGCAGTCCTTGATCTTGTCGGCCGGGATGTCAGGATCATCGCCCCACTTCCATGCTGTTTCGCCTTCGGGCTTGGCCGGCGGGCTGAAGAAGGTGGTGGCAAAGTCGGCCTTGCCGTCATACACGGCCTGCACGGCCTGCGGGTGTCCACCAGCGGCCAGTTTTTCACCGGGCGTGACGCCCTCGGTCTTCATCTGGTACAGCGGGTAGAGGTAGCCTGAGGTGGAACCGGCATCGGGATAGGCCCACTTCTTGCCGTTCAGGTCCTTCAGGGTCTTGATGGGGCTGTCGCGCAACACGAGGTACTGCGCGGCGTACCAGTCAAGCCCGCGGCGCACGGCCTTCATCGAGACGTCCACGCCGCAGCGCTGATTAGCCAGGACATAGCCCAGGCCGGGGATGAAGCCGATGCTGTCCGTGGGCGAGGCGCACATCTCTTCGATGGTGGCGGCGTAGGAAGTGGGTACCGAGACCTTGAACTTCAGGCCGGTCGCCTTTTCCAAGGCCGCGGCCATGATGTCGCCGCCGGCCACGATCACGTTCGCGTCCACCGACGGAACGAAGTAAACCTTGATGGGGTTGGCCGCGGTGCCGATGTCGCCGGTCGCGGGCGCTGCGGTCTTGGGATAGCCGGTCTTGATGGTGCCAGCGTCGAGGCCCTTCTTGAGTTCGACCAGCTTGTCCTTGAGAGCCTGCGGCAGCTTGGCGTCGAAATCATGGAAGGAGGCCAGGCCGGAGCCGCCGTAGTAGTTGCCGCCGGGGAATTTGCCATCGTTAGCCAGCTTGACCAGGTCCACAACGCCTGGGGTGATGAGCTTCATGGCGCTGGAGACGAGGCACGGGTGCGCCGCGGGGACGGTTTCCCACTGGTCGCTGTCCACGCCGATGCAGTACAATCCGGCATGCGTCGCAACTTCTTGCAGCGCGCCGTTGCCCGTCTGACCGCCAGCGGCGAAGACGACGTCTGCGCCCTGGTCAATGGCCTGCTTGGCCGTGGCTGCGCCCCACTCCGGATCCACGAACGCCTGCGAAATCTCGCCAGGGTGGTACGTGGAGATGATCTTGATGTCAGGCTTGGTGGCCTTGGCGCCCGCTTCGTAGCCTTCCTTGAAGGCCACGACCGGCGGAACCAGGTCCGTGCCGAAGACGCCGGCGATCGTGCCGCTCTTGGTCAGGCTGGCTGCCAATGCGCCGGCCAGGTAACCCGACTGATCCTCATGGAAGATGAGACCGGTCAGGTTGGGCAGCGTCGCGCCCTGGAACTGATCCACACCGATGAAGTTGATCTTCGGATTCGCCTTCGCCGCCGCCGTCGTGGCGTCGCCCAGGGCAAAGCCGACCGTGATGATCACGTTGTAGCCGTTATCCACGAACTGCTGCATGTTGTCAGCATAGTCCTTGGCATCCTGCGTCTCGATGTACTTGATATCAGCGTCGGCCACACCCAGTTCTTTGGCCGCCTGCTGTGCGCCTTCCCAGGCTGACTGGTTGAAGCTGCGGTCATTGACGCGACCGACATCCGTGACCAGGCCAACCTTGAACCCACCGGCGGCCGGCTTCGGCGCTTCGGTAGCCTTCGGCGCTTCGGTAGCCTTCGGCGCTTCGGTGGCCTGGGGCGCCTGGGTCGGTGTTGCTCCGCCGCCGCAGGCGCTCAAGAGCATCGCTGCGATGACCAGCACCGAAAACAGTGTAAAGACGTGCTTACGCATTTTGCAATCTCCTCTTTGAGTATCCGTAAAACTAGCAATTTTTGAAAGGACGGCTGTGCATGATGGACAGTGTTTGCCGCCGCCCGAGAACCAAGCTCGCTTTCGCCTTCGTCCATCCTCCTTTCTTTTCACAGCAGATAAGCCTATCATTCCGTCTATCCCGCCACGGTTTTTCTATGAACGTGACGTTGTGATGGAACTCACGGCTGCATCACCATGAAGCACCAGCACATGTCCGATGCACTCTGATTATAACGCAGGAACGATGCCAGGGCAAAGCACCAGCCAGCCATGGGCATCTTACTTGTCTGGATGCACCCCTGCCATGAGCAAGCCCAGCCCTTCACGCGTGGCCTTGTCCCGCGGCACAATATCTATGATCTCGCCCTTGTACATAACCGCGATGCGATCGGACAGGGCCATGATCTCATCCAGCTCCGAGCTGACCAGCAGCACGGCCACGCCTTCGTCGCGCTTCGCCACAATCTGGTTGTGGATAAACTCAATGGAGCCGACATCAATGCCACGCGTGGGCTGCGCGGCAATGAGCAGCTTGATCGGCCGGCTGAATTCACGCGCCACCACCATTTTCTGTTGATTGCCGCCAGACAGACCGCCGCCAGCCTTTTCGACCGAGGGCGTGCGCACATCGAACTTCTTGACCAGCGCCTCGGCGTGCTCACGGATGGCTTGCGGCTGCACGTTGATGCCACGCGCGAACGGGGCCATGTAGTACGTGTTCAACACCATGTTGTCGGCCACACTGTAGGAATCCACCATCCCGTAGGCATGGCGGTCTTCGGGGACGTGACAACTATGCCCATCTTCCGTGACGCGCCGCGGGCTGGCGTTGGTCATATCGCTGTCGCCGATCTCGATCTTGCCGCCCGTTACCGGCCGTAAGCCCGTGACCACTTCGACCAGTTCGGTTTGACCATTGCCTTGTACGCCCGCAATGCCCAAGATTTCGCCCACGCACACGTCGAACGTGACTCGGTTCAGGGCCGCGCCCCCGGCGTCATTGACGGCTGACAAGTCTCGCACCCGAAGCGTGGAGCCGCCTGGCGTAGAGGGCTTCTTGTCAACTACCAGGATGACCTCGCGACCCACCATCATCGCTGCCAGGCTGCCCTGCGTGGCCGTCTTCGGATCGGCTTCACCGACGGTCTTGCCGCCGCGCAGCACGGCAATCCGGTCCGTGATGCGCAGGACTTCCTTGAGCTTGTGGGTAATGAAAACGATAGATTTGCCCTGCTGGCGCAGGAGTTCCATCACCTGGAAGAGGCCCTCGATTTCCTGCGGCGTCAGCACCGCTGTTGGCTCATCCAGAATCAGGATGTTGGCGTTGCGGTAGAGTGCCTTGACGATCTCCACGCGTTGGCGAATGCCGACGGGCAGATCCTCGATCAGCGCATAGGGGTCTACCGACAGGTTGTAGCGGTCTGACAGCTCCTGGATGCGCTTGGCGACCGCACGCGTGTCCAGGAAGCCATTCTTGGTGCTCTCGCTGCCCAACATGATATTCTCAGCCACGGTCATCACCGGCACCAGTTGAAAGTGCTGGTGAACCATGCCGATGCCCAATGCGATAGCATCTTTGGGCGTATTCATGCGCACGGGCTTGCCGTTGACCAGGATTTCACCCTCAGTCGGATGATAAAGCCCGTAGATGATGTTCATGAGGGTGGATTTGCCAGCGCCATTTTCGCCCAGCAAGCCCAAGATTTCGCCATGGTACAGTTTCAGATTGACATCGCTATTCGCGACAACGCCCGGGAAACGTTTCGTGATGTTGCGTACTTCTAACACCGGCGCCTGGTTTTGAGGATTCTGGCTCATACGTTACCCCCTCTATTCCTTTCCGCCTTCGGTTTCATAAACCTTGCCCTCGGCCGCGGGGGGACGCACCCGACCGACAAAGCCAGACACCGCAATGATCGTGACCACGTACGGCAGCATACTGATGAATTGGCGCGGCACGTTGGTGACGCCGGCCAGCAAGAGCTCGTTTTGCAGGGCCTGCGTGTACCCGAACAGAATGGCCGCGCCCAGCGCGCCGAAGGGATTCCAGTTGCCGAAGATCATGGCGGCCAGCGAAATGAAGCCGCGGCCGGCGGTCATGCCTTCCTGGAATTGCCCAACGGCCTCCAGCACCAGGAACCCACCGGCCAGGCCCGCCAACATGCCGCCAATGACGGTGTTGACATAGCGATAGCGGTTGACATTGATGCCGACGGTGTCCGCGGCGCGGGGATGCTCACCTACGGCGCGCGTGCGTAAACCCCAGCGCGTGTAGAAAAGGGCGTAGTGTACGACGAAAACCAGGATCAAGGTCAGAAACGTAATCGGTGGATTCTCGAACAGCACCGGCCCAATCACGGGAATATCGGCCAGGAACGGAATGTGGACGGGAGAGAACTTGCCCGCCGCAATCGCGTTACGGTCGAACAGGTACGAGGAGAAACCGGTGGCCAGAATGATCATCACGGTGCCGGAAATGATCTGATCCATCTTGAAACGCGTGGACAGGGTCGCATGCAGCAGACCCATCAATCCGCCTACGGCCAGGGCCACCACGACGCCAAAGATGAGGCTGAGCAGCAGCGGCCAGCTGTTGGTCGCGACCTTGGCCACGAAGCCGGCAAAGGCGCCGGCCAGCATCATGCCCTCGATGCCGATGTTGATGATGCCGGAGCGTTCACACAGAATGCCGCTCAAGGCGCCAAGAACCAGGGGCACGGCGGCGCGCAGCGTGAAATTGAGGGCGCTGACGCCAAACAGCACCCGTAACCAGGTTGTGCTCTTCAGCCCGGTTGTATTGACAAGGACAACCATCACCACCAGGAGGGCGGCGAGCGCCACGGAGATGATGGATGAGGTCTTCCAGACTCGATTCATCGTCATAGTGTCTCCTTAACAACCAGAGGACCAGCATGGTCTGTGGTTTGCGTCTCCCTCAGGTGCGTCCCCAACTGGAACTGAGGCTGCGTTGCTCCACCTCATCCGGGGCCTTGCCGATGCGGAAAATGGTGCGGATGATCGTGGGCGCGGCCACGAAGGCTAGAATGAGCGCCTGAATCACCTGGATGATGTCAGCCGCCACGCCCGATTGAAACTGCATGGTGGCGGCGCCTGCGTCGAGCGCCCCAAATAGAAAAGCGGCCAGAATCACACCGAAGGGGTGCGTCTGGCCTAAGAGCGCAACCGTGATGCCGTCGAATCCAACACTGCCGCCGAACTCAGGTGCAAATTTGTGATTGAGGCCGAGGGTTTCGATGCCGCCGGCCAGCCCGGCCAGGCCGCCGGCCAGCATAATCGTGAAGACGATCGTCCAGCCCACGCGTATTCCAGCATAGCGCGCGGCTTTGGCGTTGGCGCCGACGGTGCGAATCTCGAAGCCAATCGTGGTCTTGTAGAGCAGCCACCACATGAAGACAGCGACCAGCAGTGCAATGACGACGCCCCAATGCACGCGATAGGGCGGGCCAAACATCCAGGGAATCTGCGCGCTGGCCACGACGTCTGCGGTCTCAGAAATTGGCCCGGCCGTGCGATCCCACAAGGGGCCGGGCGTTTGGCCCTGTGTGCCGCCGGCATACACCGTCCACCCGGCGAGCAGGCTGGCGATATAGTTCAGCATGATCGTGGTGATCACCTCATGCGCGCCGGTGTAGACCTTGAGCAAGCCAGGGATCGCGCCCCAGACCATGCCCCCCGCAATGCCAGCCAGCAGCGCCAGCGGTATATGGATGATGGCGGGCATATCGGGGAAGTTGACGCCGATAGTGACCGAACAAACCGTGCCGATAATGAACTGCCCGGAGGCGCCGAGCCACTGGGCGAGACCGGCGTGCTTGCCACTGAGTCCCCGGACCTCGCCGAGACGGTAGGCCTGCCCGGCGGCCCCGGCGGCGATGGTCTGGAGGACGACGCCATGGGCGGCGACGCTCTCGGGG
>JBGAVB010000109.1:0-7610 GCA_044228345.1 Anaerolineae bacterium
ATTTTGCCCCCACGTCCGATAGCTCACACACCTTTGTCCTGGTCTATCGGGCGCTGGGCGTGATTCGGGTGAATCCGGATGCCGATGTGTTGGCCTGGCAGGCGCTGCCAGACGATTACGACTATCCGATTGCCTCCAGCACGATCACCGTGACGTATCCGAAAGCCGTTCAGCGCATCGCTGCGCCGCGCTTGCGCGCCGGCGACGCCAGTGTGGAAACGAGCGCCGGCCAGGTGCGCTTCGTGGCGCAGAATCTGAAACCAAAATCGCCGTTTGTGCTTGAACTGAGCTTTGCGCCGGGCAGCGTGATCACGCAGCCGCCGCAGTGGCAGGCGCGCGCCGCGGCCGCGAACCGCGTGGCGCCGACCCTCGGCCTGGTCACTGCGGCGCTGACCTTGCTGGGACTAGGGGCTGCCGCCGTTTACCTGCGGCGCTTCAACCGCCCAGGCTCATCAACGGCCAGCATTGTGCGCCCGACAACGCCTCCCAGCCGCTTGCCTCCAGCCATCGCCGGCGTGATCGGCAGCTCAGCCGCTGCCGCGTCGGGGTGGAATCAAGCGCTGGCCGCGCTCTTCGACCTGGCCGCGCGCGGCGCGTTGCGCTTCGAAGAAGCGCCGGACAAGAAATGGTATCGCCAGCATGACTTCATCGTGCAGCGCCAGGATCAGCCCGCCGGCCTGCGGCCGCACGAGCAGGCTGCGCTCGACCTGGTGTTCAGCCACAAGGGCCAGATGCTGACC
The DNA here is from genome assembly GCA_044228345.1 of Anaerolineae bacterium. Lineage (GTDB taxonomy): Bacteria > Chloroflexota > Anaerolineae > SSC4 > Amarolineaceae > Amarolinea. Next base: position 741 of record JBGAVB010000109.1, read on the forward strand.
AGCGTCAAGCTCTCCGACCTGCAAAATCGCCTGACCTCGCGGCTAGGGGAATTCAACAAAGCGATCGAGCAGGAAATGCAGGACATGGGCCTGCTTGATCCGGCGCGGCGCCAGGTCAAGCGCTCGCTTGGCATCGCGGCTGCGGTGTTCTTCGGGCTGCTCATCGTTGGCTTTGCCCTGGGCATCCTGATCGCTGTCAACACGGGGCTGTGGCCCGTCCTCCTGCTGCTGATTGCCGTCTTTAGCATGAGCATGGCGCTCTTCATCGCCTCAGCCGGCTTCTCACCCCTTTCTGAGGCCGGCTTGGTGGAACATCGCCAGTGGAAGGCATTTGGCGACTACTTGCGCGAGGTGGTCAAAGGACGCGAATTATTCAGCCAGGCCGATACGTCTTCGATGTTCGAGGCGAACCTGCCCTTTGCCGCGAGCCTGGGGCTGTTGGATCGCTGGGTGAAGTTTTTCCAGAAAGAGGGCGCCCTGACGGTACCGACCTGGTTCAGCTCGTTGTCCAGAGCAGGCGACGGCAGCGAGATTGCCATTTTTGCCACGATGATGCACTCGGCGGGCAGCGTCGGCAACGCCAGCGGCGCGGGCGCGGGCGCGGGGGCAGCGGGCGGCGGCGCCAGCGGCGCGGGATGAAAGGAGAGTCCATTCTATGCGAGAAAACCATGGAGTTCGCTTGCTGATGACGCTGGTCGTCACTTTGTCTATGTTGGCGGCCTGCGCGCCGGTTGCATCCGATGCCACGCGCGCGGTTCCGCCGCTGCCCCCTACCGACACGGCCCAGCCGATGCCTTCCTACGCCCTTCCCGCGCAGGCTCACCTGGCGCAGGCGCTGGGCGCGCCGCTCGAACAGGTGGTCATCAAGGAGATTCAGCCCATGCAATGGCCCAATTCCTGCCTGGGCGTCATACGCACCGACGATGTCTGCCTGGAGGTGATCACGCCAGGGTATCGCATTGTCTTCGGCACAGCGCAGGGCGACTACACCTACCACACCGATCAGACGGGGAGAAAATTCCGCGCCGCTGAGCCGCCGCCGACAGGGACGCCCACGCTGGCCGTGACGCCCGGGGTCATCAAGCCGGGGGAAAGCGGCATCGAGGGCATGGTGACCATCAGTCCGACGTGCGGCGGGCCGGTGCGCCCTGGACAGGATTGCACGGCTCCGTACCAGGCCGTGATCACCGTGCTCGATGCGGCCAACAAGGCTGTGGTTCAGGCGACAAGCGACGCGCAGGGACGTTTTCGACTGCCGCTGCCGCCAGGCGTGTACACGCTGCGACCAGAAAGGCCGAAGCCGGGCATTGCAACCGCCGCGGATATCACCGTGACGGTTGAAGCTGGCCGCGTGACTCCCGTTGAGATCATGTACGACAGCGGCCTGCGCTGAGTGCGTGTTCATTTCGCGCTTACGCATAATCTGAGTATAATCTAGGTACAGTGACAGAGTGGCGCTGCCACACGAAGCCCTGGCGGCGCCATTGCCTGTCCACGGCGGATGTGCATCAACAGGGCGCCGGCACAGCCAGGCGCCTGTTTTGATTCAAATAAAGACTGCTGAGCAATTCGATGCCGATCATTGAGGACAATACAAGAACAACCGTGCTGCACCGTCCAGCAATGGTCACGCCTCCCCGGTCCTGGCGCACATGGCTGTTTGGCACGCCTCTCGCCACCGCGGAGGCTCCCCACCAAACGATCAGCAAACGCATTGGCCTTGCCATTTTTGCTTCAGACGCGCTCTCGTCCACGGCCTACGCAACCCAAGAGATCCTGGTCATTTTGGCCGCCGCGGGAACGGCGGCGTTCGGCTATGCTTTCCCCATTTCCCTTGCCATCGTGGCCCTTTTGGCGATCGTGACTCTGTCTTACGAGCAAACGATCCATGCGTATCCTGGCGGCGGCGGCGCGTATATCGTTTCGCGCGACAACCTGGGCGAACTGCCGGCGCAGATTGCCGGCGCGGCCTTGCTGACAGACTACATCCTCACGGTGGCGGTTTCGGTGTCCTCTGGGGTTGCCCAGATCGTCTCCGCGTTCCCTGCGTTTTTTGAATATCGCGCCTATCTCGCGGTTGGGCTGGTCTTTTTCGTCATGCTCGTCAACCTGCGCGGGATCAAGGAGTCAGGCGCTGCCTTTGCTATCCCATCCTATTTCTTCCTGGCGATGATGGTAGTCACCGTAGGCTCGGCGTTGATACGTTATCTGACCGGCACCCTGGGCGCCGTGACTGATCCGCCTCCGATTGAGATGTTGCACGAGGCCCAGGCGTTGAGCCTTTTCTTGATCTTGCACGCGTTCTCCAGCGGCACCACCGCGCTGACCGGCGTCGAGGCGATTTCCAACGGCACTACGTCCTTCAAAGAGCCGCGCAGCCGCAACGCGGGCATCACCCTGATGTGGATGGCTGGCATCCTGGGCACGCTCTTCCTGGCGATTACCTACTTTTCTGGTCAGATTGGCGCGGTCCCATCCGAGATCGAGACGGTCATTTCACAATTTGCCCGTACCGCGCACGGCGGCAAGGGCTTCCTTTACCTGGCGACCATTGCCGCCACCACGGTCATCTTGATCATGGCTACCAACACATCCTTTGCCGGCTTTCCCAGCCTCAGCGCGCTGCTGGCCATAGATGGTTTTGTCCCACGCCAACTGGCGTTTCGCGGCAGCCGCCTGGTCTACTCCAACGGCATCATGGCGCTGGCGGTGATCGCCTCTATTCTCATTTTCGTTTTCAATGCCAGCGTCACGGGGCTTATTCCACTTTACGCGATCGGCGTTTTCCTTTCTTTCACCCTGTCGCAGGCGGGCATGGCGCGGCGTTGGTTCAAAATTGGCCGTCTAGCGCCTGGACAGACGGTGCAAGAGCGCGGCTCGATGCTGCGCTCCGACCCGCGCTGGTCTCTGAAGATGACAGTCAACAGTTTTGGCGCCCTCTGCACGGCGATCGTGATGTTGGTATTCTGCATCACCAAGTTCCAGGACGGCGCCTGGTTAGTGCTCATCCTCATTCCCGCGCTGGTCGTACTGTTCATGCGCATCAGCCATCACTACCGCGATCTGGCCCAGCGCTTGTCGCTGGATCACTATGCCGCGCAGCCCACCACCAAACGTCACCGCGTGATTTTGCCAGTGAGCAGCGTGCATCGCGGCACCCTGACCGCGCTCCGGTATGCGCGTACACTCTCCAACGACATTACCGCCGTCCACGTTTGTGTTGACCCTGAAGCCCTGGCGAAGGTCAAGCAAAAATGGGAGGTGTGGGGCGGCGGCGTGCGTTTGCAGATCATTGATTCTCCCTATCGGCTGTTGATTGAGCCGATGATGGATTACATTGCCAGCGTGGCCGAACTGCGTCAGCCCAATGAAATCATCACGGTCGTTGTCCCCCAGTTTATTCCGCGACATAGGTGGCAGAATTTGCTTCATACCCAAACGGCGTGGTTCCTACGCCTGGCGTTCCTTTCCCAGCCGGGCATCGTGATTACCGATGTCCCCTATCAGTTGGACCAGGACGATCCTGGTCCTAGCGAGGCAACATGAATGTGATTGTGGTTGGTTGTGGCCGCATGGGCGCAGAGCTCGCCTACCGGCTCTACCAGAATAGACACGAGATCACGGTCATTGATCAGGTTGGCGAGGCATTCCAGAATTTGCCGCCTGATTTTCGCGGCCGTATGTTAGAAGGCGACGTGCTCTCAAGCGATATGCTGCATCGAGCTGGCCTGGGCACGGCCCAGGCCCTGGCGGCCGTAACGAGCGCGGATACGATCAACGCGGTGGTGGGGCACGTAGCGCGCACCGTTTATCACATCCGCAATGTGGTGGTGCGCAACTTCGACCCGCGCTATCGCCCCATGCACGAGGCCTTTGGCCTGCAGATCGTCAGTTCCAGCAGTTGGGGCGCTCAGCGCATGGAAGAAATGCTGGCGCCAGGCGCGCTGCACACCGTTTTTTCAGCCGGCAACGGCGAGATCGAAGTCTACGAAATGCTCGTGCACGCCGGCTGGGACGGCCAATCGCTGCACGCGGCGCTGCCAATCGGCCAATGCCTCGTGATCTCCCTCACGCGCGCGGGACGCGCACTCCAGCCCACCCCGGACATGATGCTGCGTGCGGGCGACATCCTGCACTTGAGCGCGGATCAAGCAGGCATCGAAGCGGTGCGTCAACGCCTGGTCGCACTGGGGGAGAAATAACATGTTCGTTGTCATCGTCGGTGGCGGACGCACCGGCACTCAGTTAGCCACGCTGCTGCTCGCCCAGAACCATGACGTGCGCGTGGTTGAAAGCCGTTCCGAGATTCTGGCTCGCATCCACCGCGAGCTGCCTACGGAAACCATTTATGAGGGAAACACGACCGATCCCAACGTGCTTGAACAAGCCGGGATCAAGACCGCCGATGTCGTCGCGGCGGTGACAAACAACGATGCAGATAACCTGGCCATCTGCTTCCTGGCGCGTTCACGCTACAAGGTGGCGCGCACCATCGCCCGCGTGAACAACCCCCGTTCGGCCTGGCTCTTTGACCAGAAGTTCCACGTAGACGTGGCCTTGAACGCCGCAGAGATCCTTTCCGGCCTGATCGAAGAGGAAATGTCGCTGGGCGATATGATGACGCTGCTGAAGCTGCGTCGCGGCAACTACGCCATCGTAGAGCAGAAGGTGCCGGCCGGCGCCAAGGGATTGGGTATCGCGCTGAAAGACCTGGCGCTGCCGGAGCAATGCATCATCGCGGCCATTGTGCGCCAGGGTGAAATCGTCTTGCCGCGCGGCGTCACCGCCTTCGAAGTCGGCGACGAGGTCTTAGCGGTCACCGACTCGCAGGGCGCGCAGCAGCTGGCCGAACTGCTGTCCGCGCCTGGCAACGGCGGCAGTAAACGCGCGGTGTAGCAGAACACTGAGATCGGAACGCTGCGCGCTGAACAGCGAACGGTCGGCATCTGCCAAAGGTCAATCACATGGCTCACATCGCATGCACGCGTGACGGCATCACGCTTGACGAGCAGCCCTTCTACCTGCTGGCGGGACAGGTTCACTATTTCCGCTATCCCCCGGCGGAGTGGCGGCCCCTCCTGTTGACCGCACGCGCGGCCGGGCTGAACACGATTGATTTCGTCGTTCCCTGGAACTTGCACGAGCCGCAGGAGGGCCATTTCGATTTCAGCGATTTGGCCGATCTCCCGGCCTTCATAGATTTGTGCCATGACCTGGGTCTCAAGGTGATTGCTCGCCCCGGCCCTTACATCTGCGCGGAATGGGAAAATGGCGGCATGCCAGCCTGGCTGGCCGCTGTTCCCTCCATTGCCTACCGCCTGGACAATCCCGCCTTTCTGGCCGCCACCCTGCGCTGGTTCGACGTTTTGATTCCGTTGCTGGCCGCACGCCAGGCAGACCGCGGCGGCCCGATCATCCTGGTGCAGATCGAAAACGAGCATTGGGCGTCCGGCGTCTATGGGCACGATGCGCACCAGGCCACCCTGGCGCAGGCGCTAATCGCGCGCGGCATCACCGTTCCGCTTTACACCTGCATGGGCGCCATGCCAGGCGTGGCCGAGTTTCGCAATGGCTGGACTGGCCTGGACCGTAAGCTGCAGGCGACGCGCCGCGCGTGGGCCGCGAATCCGATGATCGTCAGTGAGCTGTGGAGCGGCTGGTTCGACAACTGGGGCGCCAGTCGCCACAACGGTAAGTCGCCAGCCAGCCTCGACGCACGCTTGCACGAATTGACCGCGGTCGGCGCCAGCGGCCTTAGCCATTGGATGTGGGCCGGCGGCACCAATTTTGCTTTCTGGGGCGGCCGCACCGTGGGCGGCGATACGGTGCATATGACCACCTCGTACGATTATGATGCGCCGGTGACGGAATACGGGGGGCTGACGGCCAAATACTTCGTCGCCCGACGCCATCACCTGTTCCTCAGCACTCTGGGCGCTACCCTCGCGCCCCTCCTGGCCGATGCGACGCCCGGCGGGCCGCGTGTCATCGGCGCCAAAGCCGTGGCCGGCCGCGCCGGCGGGGGCGGCGAACCGCTGTGCAGCGTGCGCAACGGCCATTTTGCCGCCGCCTACCTGCGCAACGAGTCGGCCGATCGCCAGGTCTACCAGGTGTTTGACAAACCCGCGGATGCGAGCGGCAGCCCCGTCCACCTGGCCGTCGAGGTCGAAGCATTTTCGCTCAAACCGGTCTTCATGAATCTGCCCCTGGCGGACAGCGGCCTGCGGCTGCGTTTTCACACCGGGCGCCTTCTCGGCTTTTGGCGACGGCCCGCGCACGATGTGCTCGTCCTCTATGGTTTCCCCGGCGAGGTTGGCAGCCTGGGCGTGGAAGCGATGCCCGATCCCTACTCCCAGGCATTGGATGATGCAGGCCGGCCAGCAGGGCGCTGGGAATTGCGGAGAGAGACGCCGAACGCCAGCGGTCGGGCCGTTGACAACGAGCTTCACGTCGCCTATTGGCTGCGCGAAGCCCCAAGTGTGGTGCGGGCCACGATCCATTGCGCGGGCGCAGCGCCGCGCGACCTGCTGATACTGCTGCTGACCCAGGCGTACGCCGAACGCTGCTGGCCTATCGGCGACCTGGGATTCCTGCTCGGCCCACACGTGGTCAACGGATTTCAGGTGGACGCGGCAGGCGCGCCCTTTGTCCAACTTGACGGCCGCGGGGTTGCGCCGTGGTATTGGGTTGACGCCGATGGGCGCCTGGTGGAAATCACGCCGCCGGCATCGCAGGCGTCTGCGCTCCACGCGCCGGCACTTCGGGCGTGGGAGACACTCCCCGTGGCAGAACTGGAGGAAAACGTTGGTTGGCAGGCCTTGCATGACCTGCACACAGAGCGGCCCAATGCGCACGGCTATGCCTGGTACC
>JBGAVB010000010.1:0-18528 GCA_044228345.1 Anaerolineae bacterium
ATCAAAATGCTGAAAGCGGATGAAGGGCGGATTACCCACAATCAGGTTGAATGGTTTCCCCTGGCGCAGGTGCGGGTAGATCGAGAAAAAATCAGCGTTTAACCACTCGATGGTCGCGCCATGTTGAGGCAAAGTCTGGATACGTTGCTGTGCCTTGTGTAACTCTGCTTCATCGAGTTCAACGGCAACCATGTCTGGAGTCGGTTTGGGGGCGCTGCCGTTACCAGCCTGAAAATGGTTCAAAATCGCGGCTACAAAATTGCCGTCGCCGCAGCTTGGCTCCAAAATACGCTGGGTGTCCGCACGGATCCCCCACTGCACCAGGTAGCGCGCCAAATCCAGGGGCGTGTAATAGCTGCCGCGCAGCTTACGCCGATCGGCCGGTTGTTTGTTCGTTGGGAAAGTGGTTGATTCGCGTTCGAATAGGGCTAACTGCGACATGACGGAATTATACAATACGTCCGGTCACAGCGCAATGTTGTTTAGAACATTTTTGCGACTGTTCAAGCATCGTGCGGCGGCAGCCCCTTGTAGCGGCTCAGATAATGAGGATACAACGCGCCAGGGAATGTTTCAATACGTAGATTTGACGAAGGTGCAGGTGTGGTGGCGTCAATCTCGCCAGTTTTGGGGTCCCAGACGACGAGCGCGATAGCTTCTGCCAGGTGCAATTGATCAAGCACGTCGCGCCGGCTGCCCAAACGTTCCAGGGTGCGTATAATGTCGGTTTGCTGCTTGATGCCCAGGGCTGGCTTGGGAATGACAACGATAAAAGCAACGAGGGCGTACGGAAAACGAGTATGCACAGTCGCAGCTTCTGTCGCCAGGTCGTTGACCATGTTTTGCCAATTTTTGCCCACACTCTTGAGGTCGTTGAGCGTTTTGCTGTCAAAGGCCACGCGCACGCCGTCAGGTCGGTAGGCTACGTCGAAATTCTGAGGACGAATCCCGCCGATGATGCGCACAGCCCCGATTTCAACACAATCGGGAACTCGGGGAACAAGTAAGTCGCTGCCTACATGTTCAACCGGAAGCCCGCCGAGCATGGTTGCCAGCGCATTGGCGAATGCTTCGTCAATAAACGAGGCAAAGTTGACCGATTGCTGCCGATCAAACGAGGCAGCACTTTTGGGTTGCCCAGTTTCTGGGTTTGTCTCACCTAGCCATAAAGCGCCCCAGCGTTGAAAATCCTCTGTCGACAATCTGAGCGGCGGCATGGTTGGTGCCAGCGGAGTCATTCAGTTTCTCCTCGATTCGTTCATGCGCTACGTCGTGAAAACTTCAAGGCGTAGGTGTCACAATGTCTCGGCTCTGCTCCACCCGCGACTTTTGCTGCTCATCATTCGCCGGTGACTCCAATTTCCTCAACCAATCCATCAATTCGGACTCGAGTACGCGCCATTCACGGCCAACTTTACGGCCAGGTAGTTTTCCCTCGCGCAACATGTCTCTGACTGTTACCAAATGCAAACCCAGGTAATCAGCCACTTCCTGAGCGGTGAGCAAATCATCGAGCGTCATGTCATTCCCCTGGCCTTTACGGGTTCTTTGTGAAAACCATAAAAAGTCTTGCGAAACCTTGCAAAACTTTGGATTTGACGGTTCTGCTAAGTTGGTGTATACTTCCTCAAAAGTAAACAGGGCAGCCACGACTGACGATCCCGACTGCCCTGCTGCTGTAATCCTGGCGGGAAGCGTGCTTGCGCCTGCTTCCCCAGGCTCACGCCGCGTGAGCGCTTCGCCTGCTGGCTTACGCGGATATTGTACTCTAAAAATGCACAGGGCGAAAAGCTGACCGCCAAGCACACAAAACAATCTTCAATCTGGAATCTCTGATTTCTAATCTCGCTAATACAAGGAGGCGCTCTTATGCTCACCCCAACCCATCTCGCCAACCTGCAGCACATCCGCGTGGAGTTCGAAGAGGCGGCCGGGCCGGACTGGCCGGCGGGGTGTGAAGACCCGCTCCTGCTCCTGGCCGATGTCTGCGGCGCGCTCGACCTTGATCCCCCCGCCGTCGTGACAGTGCTTGGCCCCCTGGGCTGGCGTTATGTGGATGCCCTGCTCAGCGGCAGTACGCTGCCGCTTGCGGGCTGAGCGCAAGCCGGCGACTACTCACCGGACGACCGGGGCAATGCCTTTTCTTTGATCGTATAGCTCTTGCGTGCCTGGCTTATTTTTTGGTTTCTTAAATCCATAAAATCGGCGTGCGCCAAGGCCCACGACCGGAAACCTTCCAGATCCGAGATAGTCAGGCTGTTCGCCATGCGCTCGCGTTCTACCATGGCCGCCAACAGGCTGACGGCGACGCCCATCAACTCACTGCGCGAAACGGGGAAATAGCGATCTATCACCGTATGCAGCATGCCCAGATCTTCCAGCTCCGCCTCGGTCAGGTGCAGGGTGGCGCGCCGGCGCCGCGTCGCTTTGGGAGGACGGCCGCGGCGGCGTTGGGGCTTGCGCTCATGTCGGGCCAGGTCGGCAAACGGAACTTCATCAATCGTCTCGTGTGCCGAGGCATCGGTTGGTTCACTCATGGCTTTACGCTCGTTCTCATATCCCATGACCGCACTCAACGCAGCCCGTCGGCCACCTGGTCAACCAGGCCGGCGTCAATAATCGTCACGCCGGCATCGGCGGCAACCGGGAGGAGGTTCAATCCCAGGCGGCAAATCTCGCGCGGAATGCCGCGGCTGTAGTCAAAGATGCGCCGCAGCGCGGCCTCGGTGAAGAGCGGCTGCCGGCGTCCGGCCACCAGCAGGCGAAATTCGATCATCGCCCGTGTGTCAGGAAAGTCGAGCGGATCCAGGGTGGAGCGGGTGGCCAGGCGTGATTCCAGCGCGCGCTTGAGGCGCAATTTGTTGCGTAACTGGTTCTGGCCCAGGAGCACGATCTGCAGCAGCTTGCGGTCGGCCAGCTCAAAATTGAGCAACTGACGCAGCAGCTCAAACTGCGGACCGACGAGGAGCTGCGCCTCGTCAATAATGAGCACCACGTAGCGATCCTGCGTCAAGGCATCCAGCAAAAATGTCTGCAGGGCGCTCAGCGACGCGGTTTCACCATAGCCTTTGGTCTCGATGCCGAACTCAGTGCAAATTCCGCGCAAGAACTGGAAGGCTGACTTGTAGTGCGGCGTTGGGATATAGGCCACGCTGCAGTCTTCCCGGTCCTGGTGAATCTGGTATAGGCGGCGCGCCACGCTCGTCTTTCCCAGGCCTACGTCGCCAAACACCACCGATAAACCCTGTCGCTGCTCAATGACATAGGTCGTCTTGGAGAGGGTCGTGCGATGCTGTGAGCTCAGGTAAAAATAGCGTGGATCAGGCGATAGACTGAACGGAGGATCCGACAATCCCAAAAACGATAGTTCGGCCAAACCCCACCTCGGCAATCAGCTTCACCGCTGAAGCATACTACGGCATAAGTGATGGTATTATAGCACTTCCTGGTCAAGCTGGCAATCCTCAGTCGGCAGGCGGGTACAGGTTTATTCAAATACTGACATGACTTGTGTATGGTTTCGTGACTATAGTCTGAAGTCTATGGATTGTCTTTGTGTCCAGACAGTGAAAAAAGCATTAGATGCCTTAGCTTGCTTGACCAAGTACAAGGGAAGTGCTACAATAACTTGGAATCGTCATCAGGTTTTCGTCCTTAACGTAAAGGCAGGTTGTCTATGTCTACCCCTTCCTTCGAAGGCTTTACCCGTCCGCAAGCCAATTTCTATCGCCTGCCGCTCACGTGGTTTGACACCTTGCGTGCCCTGCGTGAACAGCATGAACGCCGGCGCATCGTCGCCCTTGTCCGCCTCACCGAGTATGTCATCAAATGGACCTGGGGTCAGGGCAATTTTGACGGCGGCGTGCGCCTCACCCTGGATGAACTACGAAACGGAAAAGTCAGCAGCCGTGTGGATGGCGAACGCGTCCGCCTTGATCGCGGCACTGGTCTTCCCCACAAGACGCTTCTCCCAACCCTGGACGACGCACTCAACTTCGGCCTCCTCACGCGCACCACGCTGACGGATGACCGCGCACGCGTCAAGAGCTTCTACGCCGCGGCCCAGGCGCCGGACGATCCCGAACTCGCACAGGCGCCTGGCGTGCCCTTCATCGGCTTTACGCGGCCACAAACCAACTACTTCATCCTACCCAAGCTGTGGACCGATCTCACCGCCGGCGTCGCGTCTGAAACCCTCATCCTCTCTGTGGAATACCTCTTCCGGCATTGCTGGAATTGGGGGCGCGAGGATGAAGTCCACTGGTTGACCGTAGATGAGATTGCCAATGGTCGTCAGCTCCGCAACAGCAACAACGCCCAGCCCACCCGCTATGACCGCGGCATCGGCTACAGCGAGCGCAAAGTGCGCGACGCCCTGGATGAGGCCGTCACGCGTGAATGGATCGTCTGGCGCACTAACTACAGCTACGACGACCTGCGCTCCCGCACCGAGTTCACCCTGCGCCGCGAAGGCTGGGCCGTCGGCGAACATCCCTCACCGCCGCTGCCGGGCATCAGCGATGAGATGCTGCAAGAGTCCCTGGCCCGTCATCGCGCGCTCAGCGCCGCCAAAAACGACGGTTCTAGCCCGCTCATTCTCGTGCCTGAAGGACCAAAGGTAACCGCTGAAGGACCAAAAGTAACTCCTGAAGGACCAAAGGTAACCGCTGATGGACTAAAGGTAACCCCTGAAGGACCAAAAGTCACGGCATCCGACGGACTAAAAGTAACCGCTGAAGGACCAAAGGTAACCCCTGACGGACTAAAAGTAACCCCTGAAGGACCAAAGGTAACCGCTGATGGACCAAAAGTGACCACCGATCAGTTATACCAACCTTATATACCAACTTCAGAAACCGCCCTGGATGCACCAACCCCACCACCCTCGGCGCGCGCGCGCGCGACGGCTGAGGCAGATCAAAGCATCACGTCGCGCGCGCGACGGCTGAGGCAGATCAAAGCATCACGTCGGTTTTTGGTGGTGGTGGTGCACATGGTCACTTTTTTTCTTCTGATGATGCAGTGGTCCACACCGGTCACGACCCGGCGCCAGCCGCGGTAGTCGTCACATCGAGCGTCGGTTTACAAATCGCGCCGGCGCCGCAGCCGCGGGTGCGCTATTCATTCAACGTCCCACCCAACGGGCCGCGCCTGGCGATTGACGCGCCGGCCTGGCCCGATGCCTGGCCCCAGGACGCGCCGCTCCGTCCCGTGTACGTTCTTGTCGGTGACCCTGACAGCCATGAGCCGCTCGCCATCTTGTCCCTGCAAGACGCGGCCGAACTGCTCTGGAAAGGCTTGCCGCGCGCCTGGATTGTCTGGGATCCAGCCTGGCTGGATGGCGACGAGATTCCCGCCGACTCCGAGGATTGGAGCGAGGATGCGCAGCGCCGTGAAACTACGGTGGATGACCTGGTCGCTATCATGCAAACCAACAGCGCGCGCTGGGGGCACTGGGATTTGCCCACCGCGCTGCGGCAGCATGGCCTGGCGCCGGAGCGCGCCCATGAGCTGGTGCGCGTCCATGGCCGTTCACTGGTGGGGGCGTGGTTGACCGATCTGCGCAGCGATCCGTCTGTGCAATCGGTGCCGGCGGTCCTCATTACCAACCTGCGAAAAGGCCTCACCCCGCCAAGCCTGATTCGCCCCATAAAGCAGTATGGTATATTTGACGGAACTGGCTGATTTTTTCGCATAGTGAATATCTATTTTTTGGATTTTATGGACGCAAATGGATATTTTATTGGCTACGCGAAATTGATGCGCCAAAAAGAACCGGAGGGAGGATGCCCGACAAGTGACAGCAATGCCAACGGATAGACTGCGACGACTCCAACAGATCTATGCATCTGAAGGGCGTTGCGCTTAGCCTGGCGCTTGCGACTGTTCTACATGGATAAGTTTCGGCGGACGGGGGCTTGACAGCCGCCCGTGCGCGCATTAAACTTAACCACAGAGAAACAGGCTTATGTTGGAATGCTGAATGATGGCGAGGAAGATGCCGTGTTTAGCATCCCGCCATGGCGGTGAGCTGGCGTTCAGCATGCATCATTCAGAAATTTTGGCTTACGGAGTTGGAAATGGCTAACAGCCCCTTTGTCATTGAAGTCAGTGAACGCACTTTTGCCCAAGAGGTCATCGAAAAGTCCAAGCAGACGCCAGTTGTAGTTGATTTCTGGGCAGCTTGGTGCGGGCCGTGTCGCACCCTGGGGCCGATCCTGGAAAGACTGGCGGGCGAATTCCAGGGGGCTTTCATCCTGGCCAAGCTTGATGTAGACCGCAATCAACGTTTGTCGCAGCAATATGGCGTACAGAGCATTCCGGCTGTCAAGGCCTTCCGCCATGGTCGCGTGGCCAGTGAGTTCGTTGGCGCCATTCCTGAACCCAAAGTGCGCGAGTTCCTGCGCAGCCTGGTTCCCAACGATGCGGACCGCCTGGCCGCGCAAGGCGCAGCCGCCGAGGGTCGGAATCAGATCACGCTCGCAGAAACGGCTTACCAACAGGCGCTCGCTAAACAGGCCGATCACGCCCTGGCGACCCTGGGGCTTGCCCGTATTCGCATCGCGCAAGGACGGATCGGCGAGGCTGAAACCCTGGTGGAACGCCTGCCGCCCGCGTCGCCTCAGGCGGCTGAGGCGCGACGATTGCTGATCCGCGCACGCTGGCGCGCTGAAGCCAGTCAACTGGGCAGCGAGGCCGACCTGCTGGCGCGCCTGGCCCACACGGACAACGGCCTGGCGGATCGTATCGCTCTGGGCAAGCTGCGGCTCAGCCAAGAACGCTACGCCGAAGGGCTGGGCCTCCTGTTGGAGGCCGTGCGCGCGGATCGTCGCTTTGAGGATGGCGCGGCGCGCAAAGCGATGCTGGACGCCTTCGCCTTCTTGGGCGACGAAAGCCCGCTCACAGTCGCTTACCGGCGCCAGCTTTCCAACGCACTCTTCTAACCCCCGACGCGATCACTTCGCGATCTTCTCGCTTCGCGATTTTCGCAACCTTCGCGCCTTCGTGATTAGGTGGCGCTGTCATGTCTGAAGTCTCGGTTTTCGATGTCATCGGCCCCATCATGGTCGGCCCATCCAGCTCGCATACGGCGGGCGCGGTGCGACTTGGCCTTATGGCGCGCGCCCTCCTCGGCGTTCCTGTGCAGAAAGCGATTGTCGGGCTGCATGGCTCCTTTGCGCACACAGGAAGAGGGCACGGCACCGATCGTGCGATCATTGGAGGGCTGCTTGGATTTGCTCCCGATGACGGCCGCATTCGCGCCAGTTTTAGCCTGGCCGCCGCGCAGGGGCTGGAATTCACCCTGCAAGAAGTAGACCTGGGCGGAGATGCGCACCCCAATTCAGCCGCCTTTGAACTGTGGGGCGCAGACGCCCATGTGCACTGCACGGGGGCTTCCGTGGGCGGCGGCATGATCCGCATCACCGAGGTTGAAGGCTATGAGGTTGATTTCACCGGTCAGTATCACACCCTGGTTGTCGTAGCCGAAGACCGGCCGGGCACGATCAATGCCGTGACGAGTTGGTTCATGCAATACCAGATCAACATCGCAGTTTTCAAAGTTAATCGTCGTGAGCGCGGCGGCGAAGCCATCATGATCGTGGAGAGCGACGATGACTTACCTGAGATCCTCCCCGAAGCCATCGCTGATTTCCCGTGGGTCAAATGGGCGCGGGAAATTCCCAAACTGGCAAGCTAAACAGGTCCACGGAGGCATTCATGCAACTCTATCTGTTGCGTCACGGCATTGCCGGTCAGCATGGCGATCCTCGATACCCCGATGACGACGCGCGGCCGCTCACCAAAAAAGGACGTAAAAAAATCGAGGAGCAACTGGCAGGATTACGCGATTTTGGCGTCAAACCAGACCTGATCATCTCCAGCCCGCTGACGCGCGCCAAAGAGACGGCTGAAATTGTGGCTGACGGCTTGGGCCTGCGCGACCGCCTTGTCATTCATGATGGCCTGACCGCGGGCGCCAGCACAGAGGACCTGCTGGCGGCGGTGGAAATCTACCTCACGGCCCCGCAGCGTGAGCAGATGGAAACCCTGCAAGTCATGCTCGTTGGCCACGAGCCTGATCTGAGCCAGGCGGCGGCCGAATTGAGCGGGGGGATGGGGGAGATCTGGCTGCGTAAAGGCGGGCTTATCCGGCTTGATCTCGATTCACTGACAAGCCGCCGCGGCACGCTGCGCTGGCTCCTGGAACCAGAGCACCTGCAAACACGAAAATAGCCTCATGACTCATTTTTCTCACTACTATCTGGTTGCCAATGGCATCCGCTTTCATATCGCGGCGCCAGAGGCCCAGGGCAGCGGCGCGTTGGTCGTTCTCCTCCATGGTTTTCCCGAATTCTGGTATTCTTGGCGTCACCAGATACCCGCATTGAGCGCGGCTGGATACCACGTGATTGCCCCTGACCTGCGCGGCTACAACGACACCGAAAAGCCCGCGCGCGGCTATGACCTTCTCACCCTGACCAGCGATATCGCCGAAATCATCAAGTCGCTGCGCTATTCACGCGCCATCATGGTGGGGCACGACTGGGGCGGCGTGCTGGCCTGGACTTTTGCCGCGCGGTTTCCCGAAATGACGAGTAAACTCGTGGTGATGAACGCGCCGCATATGGCGGCGTATCAGCGAGAGCTGGGTCGCAACTTCGCCCAGTGGCGCAAAAGTTGGTACGTCTACTTCTTTCAGATTCCGCGCCTGCCCGAGGCGCTGCTCACGCGTAACCACGGCGCTGGCATCAAGCAACTCCTGCGCCGCTCAGCATCCCCTGACACCTTCAGTGAGGAAGACCTGACCCGCTACGCCGAGGCCTTCTGCAAGCCAGGCGCGGCCAGGGCAGCAATCAATTGGTACCGCGCGGCAGCACGTCATTTACTCACCCGCACCCGTCTCCCCAACGGCGGACGCGTCTCCGCACCCACCCTGCTCATCTGGGGCGCACACGATGCTGCGCTGGACATCGGCCAAACCGAGGGACTGGAGCGTTGGGTGTCCAATCTAACCGTGCGTATCCTGCCTGATGCCAGCCACTGGGTGCAGCAGGACGCGCCCCACCTGGTCAATCGCTATCTTTTGGACTTCTTGCGTAACGACCTGCCGGCAGCGGCGGGCAAATAGCGAGGCAAATGGACCGCCTATGATTGAAACCAATGGTCTGACCAAAGTCTTCCCCGGCGACAAGAAAAAGGGCAGCGGCGACATTACCGCCGTGGATAACCTGACCCTCAAAGTCAACGAGGGCGAAGTATTCGGCTTTTTGGGGCCAAACGGCGCCGGGAAGACGACAACCGTGCGTTTGCTGGCCTGTCTGATTGCGCCCACGCGTGGCGAAGCCACAATCTCTGGCCTCTCTGTCAACCGCGCCGGCGAGCAGATTCGGGCCCAGATCGGCATTCTGACCGAAGCGCCTGGTCATTATGAACGCCTCAGCGCCCAGTATAACCTGGAGGTCTTCGCGCGGCTCTACCATACCGCGGATGTAAAAGGCCAGGTGGAGAAGTACTTGCGCCTGCTCGATCTGTGGGATCGCCGGTCGGCCGCGGCCGGCACCTTCAGCAAAGGCATGAAGCAAAAGCTGGCCATCGCGCGCGCGCTTCTGCACGAACCGCCGGTGCTCTTCCTGGATGAGCCAACCAGCGGATTGGATCCCGAAGCCGCCAAGACCGTGCGCGACTTCATCGAAACCCTCAAGGGCCAGGGACGCACGATCTTCCTCTGCACGCACAACCTGGACGAGGCCGAGCGCCTGTGCGACCGCATCGGAATCTTTAGCCAGCACTTGATTGCCGTAGGCACGCCGGAGGCGCTGCGCCGGCAGTTGTTTGGCCGGCAAACGCTGGTACAGCTGGCCCAGCCGCATCCCGCCGCCGCGCAGGCCTTGCGCAGCCTTGCCTTCATCCAGCATGTGGAGGAGACGGCTGAAGCCGGTGGGGCCGTGCAGTTGACCATCAGCCTGACCGATCCAGCGGCGCAGAATCCAATCATCGTGCAGACCCTGGTCGCCCAGGGTGCGCAGGTGCAGTTCGTCAGCGAGCGCCAGCACGCGTTGGAAGAGGTCTATTTCAACCTGATGAATCACCAGGAGCGAGGAAACCCATGAACGACATCAAGACCATTGTAGCCAAAGAGTGGGTTGATGTACGGCAAAACAAAATGGTGGCGTCGGTGGTGCTGCTGGTGCCTTTGCTGATGACAGCCATCCCGGTGGTGATTCTCTACATTTTTCGCAACGCGCCCATCAGCGCCGGGGACGTCCAAGAAATGAGCGGCATGCTGGCCAATCCTCTCTTTGCCGGCATGGATGCCCGCGAGGCCATGCAGTCGGTCATTGCCACCAACATGATGCTGCTCTTTCTCATCATGCCGCTGATGGTGCCGGTCACCATTGCCTCCTACAGCATCGTTGGCGAAAAGATCACGCGTTCCCTGGAGCCGCTGCTCGCCACGCCCATCACCACCACGAATCTCCTGCTGGGCAAAAGCGTGGCCGCGGTTGTGCCTGGCGTTGTCACCACCTGGTTGTGTTACCTCGTCTTCATCGTCGCGGCTCGCTTCCTGGTCGTCAGCGACCGCGTCTTTGGCATCTTCACCAACGGTATGTGGATTGTCGCCATGCTCGTGCTGGTGCCGCTGCTGACCATTCTTGCCGTCAGTATCGGCGTCATCGTCAGCAGTCGCGTCAACGACGCCCGCGCCGCAGAACAACTTGGCTCGCTCGTCATCCTGCCGTTCATGGTGCTTTTCCTGGGCGTGGTGTCTGGTTTCATCCTGCTGAACACCGCCACCTTCTGGATCACATCGGCGCTCATTGCGCTGCTCAACGTGGGTCTGGTCTACATCGGCGTCAAGCTGTTTCAGCGCGAGACGATCCTGACGCGGTGGAAATGACGGCGGAAAGCGGTAGACGGCAGACGGAAGGGGCGCGGACATGGCTAGGGGTTTCCGTCGCCGCGACAGACACCGCGCGCGCGCTGGTTGAGATGCAGCGACTGGCGCGGCTGGCCGATGTGATTGAGCTGCGGCTAGATTTGATGGCGCGCTTTGATCTGGCGCGCTTATTAGCCGCGCGTCCATGCCCCGTCGTGGTCACTTACCGGCCCGTGCGCGAAGGCGGGCGCTTCGACGGCGATGAGGAAGCGCGGCTAGCGGTTCTGCGGCAGGCGGCCGCCCTGGGCGCAGAAGTGATTGACATCGAATGGGACAGCTTCAAAGCCCTGGGCGCGGTCGCGCCCGCGCAGCGCATGATCTCGCTTCATTTCTTCACGCACATGCCGGCCGACTTTGGAGCGCAGCACGCTGAGCTGGTCGCCAGCGGCGCGGAGATCGTCAAGCTTGTGGGCATGGCGCAGCGCCTGGTGGACGTAGCGCCCGTGCTGGATGTGCTGGAGCGGGCGACAGCGCCGACGGTGGCGATTGCGATGGGGGACTATGGCTTGCTCACGCGCATCCTGGCCCCGCGCTTTTTCCCGGGCGCCTGGCTGACCTACGCCGCAGCGGCTGAGGGGCAGGCGGTTGCGCCTGGACAGATTGCGATCGAGACGCTGCGCCAGCGTTACCAGGCGCAGCGCTTGACCAGCCGCACGCGTGTGGTGGGCTATTGGGCGCAGACTGCCCACGATCCACCGCCTGCGTCAGCCGCGGAAAGCGAGGGGGTTTGGGTTCCTTGCCTGTGTGCGCCAGGAGAGGAGCGCGCGGCCGTGCGCGCCGCACTGAGCCGCTGGATCAGCTTCGATGAGGAGTCCGCAGGGTAGCGGCGCATTTTGCCTTCGTCATTCAGAGTTTCGGGGGGCGCGATGGACGAACAAACCACGATCGGTCAGCTGCGCGCTGCGGTGCGCCAGTTTGTCAGCGCACGGGAGTGGGAGGTTTATCACACGCCCAAGAACCTGGCGATGAGCATCGCCATCGAAGCGGCGGAGATCATGGAGCACTTTCAGTGGCGCACGCCGGAGGCCAGCAGCGCTATCGTGCAAGAGGAGGCCTGGCGCGCAGACGTGGCCGACGAGCTGGCCGATGTGCTGATCTACTGCCTGAGTTTTGCCAACGCATGTGAGATTGACATCAGCGCAGCGATCCAGAAAAAGCTCGCGCGCAACGAAGGCCGCTTTCCCAAAAACCATGTACTGGGAGAGAAAAAGCCCGAATCCTGAAGCTGCCAGCATAAGCCGACGCGGCGGCGTCTTATGCTGGCAGCTTGTCAGCTTCTTCTGGTTCAACATTTGGAGCTTTGGTAAGCACCGCCAATAACTTCTCGCGGCTTCCCTGCTTGGCCCGCTGCTGTAAATAATCCTCGGTCGCGATGGACGCCATCTTCACAAGTAGTGTTCATATCAACTGCCACTCGTTTTAGCGGGTGGCTTGTCCCTGGCGCTACAGCAATAGTTCTGCTGTATCCGAGACGTTTGGCAGGTAGACAACTGCCCGATGGGCGATGTTTCTCGCCACAATGTGGTCAGCAAGGCCAGCGTACCCACACTGAACACAGGAGAATTGGTTTTGAGTAGGGCGATTGCGTTTGTCTACGGTGCCACATCGCGGACAGGTGCGACTCGTGTTTTTGGGGTCTACCAATACCACAGGTACGCCCACGCGCTGCGCTTTGTAGGACACAAATAACCGGAACTGGAAGAAAGACCAACTATGCAGCGTGGCACGCTGGCGGCGATGAACCGTGATCCGCAAGCGTATGCCCCGTAAATCTTCCAGAGCAATCGCTCGCTTTGTGTCTTTCGCCTTCGCCACAATCTGTTTCGAGACAACGTGGTTAACGTCTTTAGCAAAGCGTTTTTCTTTGCCAGAGAGAGCTTTTAGCCGACGACGCGCCGACCGGGTGCCCTTTCGTTGCAGCTTTGCACGCAATCGGCGGTGGCGGTGTCGCATGCTGTTGATTTGGCTGGACGAATGTATTTCGCCGTCAGAATCAACAGCAAGGTTCGTCACGCCAAGATCAACACCCAACACACCTTCAACGTCAATCGGATCAGGTTCCTGCACTTCGCACGTCGCAGACAGGAAGAAAAACCCACGGAAGGTGACAAGGTCGGTTTCGCCTTGCCGATCTTGTAGAAGTGTTCGTTGCCTATCGCCACAGACGAACGGAATGTGCAAGCGGCCCTCTACCGTCCAGACTGAGACGGTAGACTTGTCGAGACGCCAGGAGAGAATGCGATCATCGTAGGCGATGCTGCCAGTGGGCTTGAACGTCCGCTTGCATTGCCTGTCGAGCTTGTATGCATCGGCAACCTTAGCAATCACGCGCACGGCAACCTGAGCCGAGAGCCCGAAATGAGTGCGAATGGCACGGTAACACAGATGCTGCAAGTCGTATCGCCGGAAGAACTTGGTGTCCCAGGCGCGATCACTTACAAACTGACATGCCGCGTTCGCCTGTTCCATGGTACGGCGAAGCGCACCTGCTTGTTGGGCATCGGGAAGGAGTTTAACCGGTGCAGTCAATTTCATATTTCAAGGTATAGCACAAATGTGCTTAAACTTCAAGTTTTGAGATCTCTATTTTTGACATTCTTCAATGTGATGAGGGAGCCATCAAACGCGATGACCACTACTCAACGGCACCCCGTGGCGAGCAACCAGGTTGAGTGCGCACGCACAAGTGTGTTCAGGTGAACACTACATAAGTAAATTTCTCTTTGTGATGACCGGCATGGCGAGTTGTCTCGTTGAGTCCACATGCGCAAGTGTGTTCAGGTGAACACAACATAAGTAAAAAACGCCAGGGCCATCGCCGCTGATGGGGCACTCCGTCGAGTTCATACGTAAGTGTGTTCAGGTGAACACTACATAAATAAATTCTTCTTTGTAATGACGGCCGTGGCGAGATGACGCGCTGAGTCCACGTGTGCAAGTGTGTTCAGGTGAACACAACATAAGTGAATTATTCTTGTGTTATGTAAAGTTAATAGGGCAAACATGTAGATTCTGATAAGAATAGTTATGCGAATCATAAATCAGTCGCCATGCCCTCGACTTGCTGACAGCCCCCTTCCCTGCCGTTGCCTGTTAGAACTTGTGCGCCCCACAAAATTGTCCTTCGTCAGCCGCAGGTGCAGACCGCCGCCATTCTGACGACGCCATTTTCAATCCGAAATCTTCAATCTTTCATCTTCCCTCCCATTCCATCCTTTGCCAACCTCATCGGGTATGCTACAATGCCGCCCGTCCTCAATCTATTACATAACCTGGAATTTATGTCAAATCAAAGAGTACTCTTGGCCGTATTTGCACATCCCGATGATGAATCCTTTGGCCCAGGCGGCACGTTAGCCCGCTATGCGGCTGAAGGCGTGCAGGTTTACTACCTCTGCGCGACGCGCGGAGACGTGGGCGAAGTGGACGCGACCATGCTGGCCCAAAATGGTCATGCCTCCACGGCTGATCTACGCACGAATGAGTTATTATGCGCTGCGGGCATCTTGGGTCTGGCGGGGGTAGAGTTTCTGAATTACCGCGATTCTGGCATGACAGGCTCGCCGGAGAATCAGCATCCTGAAAGCCTTTATCAGGCGGACCGGGTCAAGCTGGCTGGGCAGGTGACAGAGGCCATTCGCCGCCTACAGCCGCAGATAGTGATGACCTTCGATCCCTTTGGCGGCTACGGGCATCCCGATCACATCGCCTGTCATTACGCCACGCTGAGCGCCTTTTTTGCCGCCCCTGACCCGCGCCGATTTTCTGCGCAAGTGGCTGCGGGTCTGCAGCCCTATCGGCCGGCCAAACTCTACTATTCCACCTTTGACCGGCGCCTGCTGCGCTGGTTGGTGCGGTTGATGCCATTGGTGGGCAGAGATCCGACAGCCATCGGCACCAACAAAGACATCAACCTGGTCGAAATTGCTCAGTTCAATGTGCCGATTACCACGCGCGTGGACATCAGCCGTTATCTAGAAACAAAGCAGCAGGCTTCCGCTTGCCATGCCAGTCAGGGCGGCGGCGGCGGGAT
The DNA here is from genome assembly GCA_044228345.1 of Anaerolineae bacterium. Lineage (GTDB taxonomy): Bacteria > Chloroflexota > Anaerolineae > SSC4 > Amarolineaceae > Amarolinea. The sequence goes on from JBGAVB010000010.1 coordinate 14,973, forward strand.
ATGGAAGAACATTCCACGGCCGCTGCAGCAGCGACTGCTGGGGAGTGAGACGTTTACACGCGTCTATCCAGCATCGGGGGCTGGGGTAGAGCGCGATCTGTTTGCCGGCATCTAACAGTCTATCGGAGAGACATACTTTGTGACCATCGAGCATGAAATCTCGGAGTGACACTCCGAGATTTCATGGTTTTCTTTGAGCAAAAGCGTGCTTTGAAGTATGAGAGTTTGGTGGAACTGGAAACTTCGTTGAGGGCAGAGGCGCCAGGCTGGTTCATTGAACGGCGGGCAAATAACAGCGCCGAAGTGACCATCGTCCTGTTTAACGTCACACTATCCGAGATCGCTTCTGGCTTGATGAGGCTGCGTTCTTGCGGGCAGGATCGCCAGCTAATTGAGTAATCAGCCCACTGATGAACTGATTCTACGGAATATGCCTCGGCGCCAGATCTGCCAGGACGGTTATTAGATCACTTCGGCGCAAATCTGGGAGTTGTTGCCTAACTCTCGACAACTCCGCCCTCATTGTACTCTTTGATGAACGGCCTGTCAATACCCCCTGAGGGTATCAAGGTAAATTATAATTGGATAATCACTCCGCGCTTAGATGCCCGGTAGCATGTAAATGAGACTCGATCGCTGCCACGAAGATTCTCGCATCCGCCAATGCATCTTCGGCAATTCGGGAAGTGATCTCGATAATCTCGCCGTAGTCATGAGTCTGGCGGCGATCGAAAGCCCGGCGTAGCGAGCGTGAGAGGGACGGGGGAAAGACGCCAGTCTTCACGAATTCGCGGTCGAAGAGCGCTAGCGCGCTGCTGTGTTTTGATGTACCGAACTGCTTGTCAGCAAGAACGGCCAGGAGAGCATAAAACATGGCATAATAGGCGCGATTGACGGCTCCCCGTAAAGCCGATGCGCTGAGTAGTATTTCGGCTTCGTGTAGAGTTTCGTGTGCCTGCCCCACGCGATACCGGAGTAGATCTTCTAGGTTCTCTGGTTTCATGGCCGGATCCCCTCGCGTTCGACATTGGCCAACAAGGGGCTGGCGCTGATGGGGCCGTGCTCAAGCTGCTCTCGTGTAACGACCACCGTCGAGATAACCCGGTCGGAGGCATAACCGAGCTCCCAGGCAATGTCGGTGATCATCTGGCGCGCCTCAGGGGTGATGGCCTCGACCTCGATGAAGACATCCAGGTCGGAATCGGGAGTAGAGTCGCCGCGCGCACGGGAGCCAAAAACGCGTAGATCAATCAATGGTACGAGGCTTGCCAAACGTTTTCGCAGTTCGCGCGCGATCTGTTTGTCTTGTCGCTTCATCTGCGGTGCTGCATGCTGCTCATCATGCCTAAAAGACAGATCAGGCAGGTGGTTGTCGGAGCGACGATCTACTGGCCGATTCAACATATAGAGCCGCATGGCTTCGCGGAGTAGTTCGCTCCGGCTACGATGTTCTTCGTCGGCAATGCGGTCAATCTCGGAAAGAAACTCGTCCGGAAAAGAGACCATTACCTTGCTGGTCACAGATCAACTCCATTAGTATAGCTTTAGTATTGCCTTAAGATATATCATAAGAGCCGAGACTATGCAAATCGCTGTTATCAACTCGCAATCGTCGAGGTTCCACACGGCCGCTCAAGATAAAACGGCGCAGGTTCTGCCCGCGGTACAGGCGGTAATGCCGGATGAACCAGGCGCCGGCCAACAGGCCGCCCACTTCCCAGCCCCACAGCTCCGGCCGGCGCGTAAACGCGAACCAATAAGCCCAGCCAATCTTCTCTTGTTCCGAGCCGCGCTTACCCCAAACATGAAAGCGCCAACCGCGCAGCGGCCAATAGAAGGTGTCAGGAAAAAGCCAGATGCGGTCGGCCACAGCGTGCCCCACATAGGCCAATGCGTAGACCAGGCGCGCCGGCTGCCCGCGCCATCCCACGAACAGCGCAAGCAGAAAACTCCAGATGGTATGGGCAAAGAGCACGGCCGATTTATAACGCGGGTAAAAATAGGCCCAGGCCAGGGGTTTGTCAATCAGGTCAGGCGCAATCGCGGCCAGCGCCGCCAGGCGGTAATCGGCGTCTTCGAATTGGCCGAGCTTTTCCTGCGCCAGGGCCAGCGCCGCCCAGGTGTACGCCACATGACTCGGTGGTAACATGCCAAAAGGTTCCTTTAGACGCGTTTGTAGTAAATGGCCGGGTTTTCCGTCTGTTCTAGCTCGTCCAAGTTAGCCACCGCTAGTAAGCCCCGCTGATAGAGGTACTCCACATGCGCGCCGGCTTCTTCCAGGCCAAGCAGGGCATTATAGCCGCTGAGGCGATTGAACAGATCGTACGAAATCTGGCTAATGGTTAGCCCGGTTTCACCCCCACTTGCGCAGATGTCCAACGTGCGGGTCAGGCGGTACTGGTGTGATTGCTCTATCTCTGCTATCCGCGCGTATAAGTCAGGCATTGGAACTTCGTGCCCGCCCAACGCCAGGCGAATGTGGGGGATGGCCTTGACCTTGCGCAGCGATTCCAGGTAATGCCCCAGACCGGTGTAGTTGGTGATACTCTCCGGCGCCTGGTGGGGCGAAATGCGCGGCAAGACCTGATCTGCGGCCAGGAGAATGTCTCCCACACGGGTGACTAACATGCCAGAACAGTGCCCCGGCACGTGGTAAACCTCCAGCCCACCGGGCAGCACAGCATCCTGGGTGATAACATCGTGCACCGTGACGGAGCGGAAGAAGGTTTTGTACGTCAGGTACATCTGCATGAGCTTGGGACGGCTTTCGTCCGAGACGCCAGCCTGGCGCAAGAAATGATCCAGGCGTTTGCTGACCATCACCACGCGCTCGCTGTGATTGGTTAAGACGCGCAGGTCCAGCTCGTGCACGGCAATGCGCGCCTGCGGTGCGTGGGGCAGCAGCGCATTCAATCCGCCGTAGTGATCAATGTGGCCGTGGGTGATGAGGATAGTGTCAATGTCAGCCGGCGACACGGCGACGCCAAACTGGCTGCGAATGATCTCAAAGCCATTCAACAGGTCGCGAATACTGCCGTGATAGCTGGAGCCGGTATCGAGCAGCGTGATCACGTCGCCAGACAGCACCAGGTAAACCCAAGCATAGAAATCGGTAAAAGCCTCAACGGCAATGCGAAAAATCTGCGCGCCGTTTGCGGCGGTGTAAAATTCGACTGGTTGTGATGGTTTCATAAAAAGTGTGTAGAGAACAGAGATCAGAGATCGGCGTGCTCGTAGAGCGTGTTTTCGAGAGAAGCGAAGCCAGGGTGCTTGCGAGCCTGAATGATCTGGAATATGGTCAGCCCATGCCGTTCGCTGTGAATCACAGTAAAACCGGCTGCGGCCACAGCCTGGGCCGTCTCACGGTTGAGATTACAGCTGCGAGTGAAGCGCGTCCAAAATGGGTTGAGCAAATCGGTCGCCTGGCGCGCCAGGGGCGACAGGCCGCGCACATGCTCGAGCAAGATCAAACGGCCGTTCGGTTTGAGCACGCGGTGCAGCTCGCGCAAGCCGCGCAAAGGGTCAGGCACGCTGCAAAAAAGCAGGGTGCCGACAA
>JBGAVB010000110.1:0-7587 GCA_044228345.1 Anaerolineae bacterium
ACATGCATTCGCTGAAGACTGCGGAGGTATCCTCATTTTAGCTTTATTATAGCAGTCCCTTTCACTAAAAGCCAAACAAAAAGCCAAACAAATCATCCCAAAGGAATGCCGTTGGCGGCGGCAAGTAGCGCTGGCGCACGATTCCTGCAGCTGTTGGCGGCGTTGGCTGATCAGCTTGATGACGCGTTGGGTCACACGCGCCATTTGACAAATCGTAAGGCCGCGTCTATACTCTCGGCCATTCCAAACAGACCGTTCGTTTGTCAATCGAGGTAGCCGTGCTGGTTAGAACCTTGTCCCTTCCTGAGATTGCGATTAGCAAGCTCCTTGTCGGTGTAAGTGTCCGACGGGAGCCATTCGCGGTTTGGGAACAGTCGCGGTAGGACAGCACCTACCTTCGCAGCGCTGCAAAGACCTTCCCACCGCCGGGAAGGTTTTTTGTTACCCATTCTTGCCCCCGCATGACGCCCCCTGAATAGCCTGGCATTGACGCCAAACGGGTTGCAATGACGCCCCTGGCCACACAGCACTTTTTTGCCGTGGTCAGGGGTTTTTTATTTCGACATTCATTATCCACATGGAGGAGACTACGATGAAACTGAGCGGCGCCCAAATGGTGTGGGAAATCATGGTGCGTGAAGGGGTGGAGGTCGTTTTCGGTTATCCGGGCGGCGCCAACTTGCCGATCTATGACGCGATGGTGCAGTATCCCGTGCGCCATGTCCTCGTGCGTCACGAGCAGTGCGCAGCGCACATGGCGGATGGGTACGCCAGGGCCACAGGGCGGGTCGGCGTCTGCATGGCGACCTCTGGCCCCGCGGCCACCAACCTGGTGACTGGGCTTGCCACCGCGCTGTTGGATTCGATACCACTTGTGGCCGTCACCGGCCAGGTGGCGACCAGCCTGCTCGGCGGTGATGCTTTTCAGGAAACCGATGTGACCGGCGTGACTCAACCTGTGACCAAGCACAACTATCTGGTCACCGATGTGCGCGAACTCCCGCGTGTCATGCGCGAGGCGTTCTACATTGCGCGCGAGGGGCGTCCTGGGCCGGTGCTGGTGGATATCTGCAAAGATGTGCAGAACGCCACCATCGAGTTCGAATACCCGGAGAAGATCTTCCTTCCCAGCATGACGCGCACGCGCCGTCCCGCGCCGCAGGCGATTGAACAAGCCGCGCGCTTGATCAACCAGGCCAAGCGGCCGCTGGTTCTGTCGGGCCACGGTGTGCAGATTGGCGGCGCAGAGGCTGAGCTGATGGAACTGATCGAGAAGGCGGAAATCCCCATGGTGACGACTCTCTTGGGGATCGGCAATATCAACGAAACGCATCCCTTGGCCTTGGGCATGGGCGGCATGCACGGCGAGGCCACCACGAACCTGGCCGTGCAGCAGTGCGACGTGTTGATTGCCATTGGCATGCGCTTCGATGACCGCGTGACCGGGCGTTTGGATAAATTCGCCCGCCAGGCAAAGATCATCCATTTTGAACTCGACCCGGCCGAAGTGGGCAAGAATGTCAAGGCCGACGTGGCCGTGGTGGGCGACTGCAAGCAGACGCTGACCGATCTGCTGCCGCACATCGAGCCGGCGCGTCACCTGGATTGGCTGCAAACCATCATGCACTGGCAGGAAGACACACATCAGCGCGACATCGTGCAGGCCGAAGTGGATGAACTCATCCCGCCCTATGTGATGCGCGAGTTGTGGCACGCCACCAAAGGTAATACCTTCGTCGTGAGCGACGTGGGCCAGCACCAGATGTGGGAGGCGCAGTATTTCATTCACGAGCGCCCGCGCCAACTCATCACCTCCGGCGGCCTGGGCACGATGGGCTTTTCGGTGCCAGCCGCCATGGGCGCCAAAGTCGCCTTTCCCGATCAACTGGTTTGGGCCGTGGTGGGCGACGGCGGCTTCCAGATGACGATGCAGGAGCTGGGGACGATCGTGCAAGAAAACATCCCGATCAAGATCGCAATCATCAACAACGGCTTCCTGGGCATGGTGCGCCAGTGGCAGCAGTTCTTCTACGAGAAACGTTACTCCTCAACGCCGATCTTCAGTCCAGACTACGTAAAATTGTGCGAAGCCTATGGTATCCGCGCGCGGATGGTGGATCGCAAGGAAGTTGTGGCCGCGGCCTTTGCCGAAGCCAATGCGCATGATGGCCCGTTCCTGATTGAGTTCCGCGTCAAGGAAGAGGTCAACGTCTATCCGATGGTGGCGCCCGGCTCGGCCGTGGACGACATGATTCGACGCCCCAAGGCGATCGTGCAAGGGTACAGCGGCGTGCAGCCAAGCTGGTAAGCGGAGATCGGAAACTGGAGATCAGAGACCAGAGATCGGGCTTGTGTGGAAGACGCAGCACGCGCATCCAAAGTGGAATTTGGAGCTTGCACCGACACAACACCCGCCGTACGACCGGTCTCAGGTCTCTGATCCCTGATCTCTTATCTCTGACCCGAAAGAAGGAGAAGCGAAATGAAGCAGACATTAGTGGCATGGATGGAAGACACGCCCGGCGTCCTGAACCGGGTGACTGGCATGTTTCGCCGCCGAAATTTCAACATTGAAAGCCTGGCCGTGGGGCACAGTGAGACGCCAGGCATCTCCCGCATGACCTTCGTTGTAGATGGCGACGAACGTATGGTGGACCAGGCGGTCAAGCAGTTGGAGAAGGTCATCAACATCTACAAGGTGGAGAACGTCAGCCAGGCGCCGGCCGTTATGCGTGAGTTGGTGCTGGTGCGGGTGCGTGCTGAGGGCGCCACGCGCTCTGAGATCGTACAGTTGGCTGACATCTTCCGCGGCCGTATCGTAGATGTGGCGATGGATTCCATCGTGGTTGAGATGACCGGTCCTGAAAGCCGCATCAACAGCTTCCTGGACCTGATGCGTAATTTTGGCATTCTGGAGATGGTGCGCACCGGCCGCGTGGCCTTGGCGCGCGGCTTCAACAGCGTCACCCGCGAAATGGAAGTCACGCCGGGGTGGCAAAACGGCAACGGCCACAGCAAACCATAGGGGCGCGGCTTGGCGCCGGCCCAGCGTGAGGAGACACAAGGAATTATGGCGAAGATTTTTTACGATGCAGATGCCGATCTCGGCCGGCTGGCGGGCCGCAAAATTGCGGTGATTGGTTATGGCAGCCAGGGCCACGCGCATGCGCTCAACCTGAAGGACAGCGGCTGTGACGTGCGGGTAGGGCTGTACGCGGGCAGTAAGAGCTGGGCGCAGGCCGAAGCCCATGGCTTGGCCGTGCGTACGGTGGCTGACGCGTGCACAGAGGCAGACATGATCATGATTCTGCTGCCTGATACGACGCAGGCCCGTGTGTATCATGAGAGCATTGAACAGGCATTGGCGCCTGGCAAAACGTTGATGTTCGCGCACGGCTTCAACATTCGTTTCGGCCAGATTCAGCCGCCGGCCTTTGTGGATGTCAGCATGGTGGCGCCCAAAGCGCCTGGACATCGCGTGCGCGAGGTCTTCGAGGAGGGCGGCGGGACGCCCTGCCTGGTTGCGGTGCAGCAGGACGCCAGCGGCCACGCCCTGGCCGACGCCCTCGCTTACGCCAAGGCCATCGGCGGCACGCGCGCGGGCGTCATTCAGACCACCTTTGCGGAGGAGACCGAGACCGATCTCTTTGGCGAGCAGGCGGTGCTGTGCGGCGGCGTCAGCGCGCTGGTGAAGGCGGGTTTCGACACGCTCGTCGCCGCCGGCTATCAACCCGAAGTCGCTTACTTCGAGTGCCTGCACGAATTGAAGCTGATTGTGGACTTGTTCTATCGCGGCGGCTTGAGCTTCATGCGCTATTCGGTCTCCGACACGGCCGAGCATGGCGACTACAGCGCCGGGCCAAAGATCATCACCGATCAGACGCGTGCGGCAATGAAGCAAATCCTGGCCGACATCCAGTCCGGCGCGTACGCCGAGGAATGGAGTGAGGAAAATGCACAGGGCCGCCCCTGGTTCAACGCCGTGCGCGAACGCGAACGCGATAGCCAGTTGGAACAGGTGGGCCGCGATCTGCGCCGCATGATGCCGTGGATCAATCCACGCGAAGTCGTCCCAGGACAGGGCGGCGCGTAAACAGAAATGCTGAATGATGAACGCCCTCTGCACTCATCATTCAGCATTCCTCATTCAGCATTGGGCATGGGGGGCTTGACATGGAACCTGCGGTAGGAAACAACCAGACCGAACGAGATGTGGTGCTCTTTTTTGATACCACGCTGCGTGATGGCGAACAGTCGCCGGGCGCGACCTTGAACACCCAGGAGAAGTTGGAGATTGCGCGCCAGCTGGCCCGCCTCGGCGTGGACATCATCGAGGCTGGGTTCCCGGCCGCGTCGCCGGGCGATTTGGACGCCGTGCGTCAGATTGCGCAAACCGTCGGCGCGGAAGCCCGTGTGGACAAGTTCGGGCAGATGGCGCCGCCGCCCGTGATCGCAGGCCTGGCGCGCGCCAACAAGCACGACATTGACGCGGCCTGGGAGGCGGTGCGCCATGCGCAGCGGCCGCGCATTCACACCTTCCTGGCCACCTCACCGATCCACATGGAGTTCAAGCTGAAGATGACGGCTGAGCAGGTTGTGGCGAAGGTGCAGGAGATGGTCTCCTACGCGCGCAGTCTGTGCCCAGACGTTGAATTCAGTCCAGAGGATGCCGGTCGTTCCGATCCCCGTTTCCTTTACCAAGTCCTGGCCGTCGCCATTGCGGCCGGCGCAACCACGATCAACATTCCGGACACCGTGGGCTATACGACGCCAGCAGAATATGGTAAACTGATCTATGACATCCGTCAACACACGCCGGGGGCAAGCCAGGTGGTCATCTCGTGTCATTGTCACAACGATTTGGGGCTGGCGACGGCCAACACGCTGGCCGGGATTGAGAGCGGGGCCCGCCAGGTCGAGGTGACTATCAACGGCATCGGCGAGCGGGCTGGCAATACGTCGCTGGAGGAAATCGCCATGGCGCTGTACACACGCCATCAGATCTTCGAGGTGGACAGCAATATCGTGACGCAGGAGATCCACCGCTCATCCGACATGGTCAGCCGCTACACGGGCATGGTGGTGCAGCCGAACAAGGCCATCGTCGGCGCCAATGCCTTTGCGCATGAAGCCGGCATCCACCAGGATGGCATGCTCAAGCACAAGCGCACGTATGAAATCATGGATGCCGACACGATTGGCCTGAGCCGCAGCCGCCTGGTCTTGGGCAAACATTCCGGCCGTCATGCCTTCCGCATGAAACTGGAAGAGATGGGCTATCATCTGAGCGATGAGGACTTGAGCGAAGTGTTCTTCCGCTTCAAGGACCTGTCTGACAAGAAGAAGGTTGTCACCGACAACGATATTCAGGCGCTCGTGGCCGATGAACTGTACCAGCCGCCCGAAACCTGGGTGATCGAGAATGTGCAAGTGCAATGCGGCACCGGCCTGATTCCAACGGCCGTGGTGCGCCTGCGCAATGCCCTCGGCGGCTATGTCCGCACCGAGGCTGGATTTGGCACCGGCCCCGTGGACGCGATCTACAAGGGCATCAACCACATCGTGGATGTGCCGAACAAGCTGGTCGAGTTTAGCATTCAAGCCATTGACGAGGGCCTGGATGCTGTGGCGGATGTGACGCTGCGCATCGAGGCGCCGGAGCCTGTGGGCGCTGGCGAATCCGCGCAGGGCGGCGTGGGGCGCCGCATTTTCAGCGGCCGCGGCGTAGACACCGATATCGTGGTCGCCAGTGCGCGCGCCTATGTGCAGTCCTTGAACAAGCTCCTGGCCGCGCGTGACGAGCGCTCGTCGGACGTGACGGTCTAGATGAAGGTTGAACGCAGCATGCACCATTCAGAATTCAGAATTCAGAGCTCAGGGTTTCCATTGGACACCTCTGGCTCGCTTTACGATGCGCGTTTTGAACATGATGCCTGCGGTATTGGCTTTGTGGCGCAGAAATCGGGCGCGCGCAGCCACGACGTCCTGCGCCTGGCGCTTGACGCCCTGTGTAATCACGCCCATCGTGGCGCGGTGGCCGCAGATGGCAAGAGCGGCGACGGCGCTGGCGTTCTGACGCAGCTGCCTTACGAACTGGTGGCGCGAGACCTGGCGACGCAGGGCCTGCAGGCGCCGGCGCGCGGCGACCTGGCCCTGGGCATGATCTTCTTGCCGCGCTTCAACCTGGCGCACCGCGAGCGGGCGCGCCTCCTGCTCGAAGAGACGATTGCCGAGTATGGTTTGCTGAAGCTCATGTGGCGTGATGTTCCAGTCAACGGCGACGCCTTGGGACACTGGGCGCAGAGTCTGCGGCCCTACATCGAGCAGATCGTCGTCGCGCGACCGGCAGAGGTGGCAACCAGCGAGTTTGAGCGACGTCTGTACCTGGTGCGCAAGCGGGCCACGCAGCGGGTCTGGGCCTGGGCTGAAAGCATCAGCAATTTCTACATTCCATCCTTCTCTTCGCTGACGGTGGTTTACAAAGGCCTGTTTGTGGCGCCGCAGCTGCCCAATTTCTATACCGATTTGCAGGACCCGGATTTCCAAACCGCGATCGCCGTTTTTCATCAACGTTACAGCACCAATACCTTCCCCACCTGGGAACGCGCGCAGCCATTCCGCATGGTCTGTCACAACGGCGAGATCAACACGCTGCAGGGCAATATCAGCTGGATGAAGGCGCGCGAGGCTGACCTGGCGCGCACCGAGGCGTGGGGGCGTGACGCCAGGGTGCTGGCGCCAGTCATTGCCCCGCATGGCAGCGACTCGGCCATGCTCGACAATGCGCTCGACCTCCTGGTGCAGTCGGGGCGGGATATTCGCCACGCGCTGATGATGCTGGCCCCCAAGGCGTGGGAGAAGACGCGCGATGTCTCCCCACAACAGCGTGCGTTCTATCATTATCATGCCTGTTTGCAGGAGCCGTGGGACGGCCCGGCCGCGCTCAGTTTCACGGATGGCCGCATTGTGGGCAGCACGCTCGACCGCAACGGCCTGCGCCCGGCGCGCTTTGTCATCATGGATGACGGGCTGGTAATCATGTCCTCGGAAGTCGGCGCCGTGCCCGTGGATGAAGGCCGCGTGGTGCAGAAGGGCCGTTTACGCCCAGGCGAGATGCTCGCCGTGGATACGGACACCGGTGTGATTGAAAATGACGCCGCCATCGTGGCCCGCTTTGTAGAGCGCAAACCTTACGGCCAGTGGCTGGCTGACAACCTGGTGACGCTGGACCAGGTCGTACAGGAAAAAACGCGCTTCGTTCAAGATACTGGCTTCCTGGCCCAGGTTGACTTGACTGCGGACGGTTCGCCTTTGCCCAGCGGCGACGCCCAAGCCTTGATGGCCGCTTTCGGCTACACGCGTGAAGAACTGCTCGTGGTTCTGCGCCCTATGTGGAAGGACGGCCGCGAAGCCGTCGGCTCCATGGGCGACGACACCCCGGCTGCGGCCATGTCTGACGTGGCGCGCCCGCTGTTCCACTATTTCAAGCAGCGCTTTGCCGAAGTGACCAATCCACCCATCGATCCACTGCGCGAAGAGACGGTGATGAGCCTGCGCATGTTGCTCGGCCGCCGCGCCAACCTGCTC
>JBGAVB010000111.1:0-7567 GCA_044228345.1 Anaerolineae bacterium
CAGCAGGTAGGTCATGATCTGCGCCGTGATGCTGAACGGGGGCGACTTGACCAGCATCCACACGCTGACCAGGCTGAGGCCGAAGAAGGCAATGAGATAGGGCTGGCGCACATAACCGCGGCTGCCAGCAAAGGTCAGAATGAAGGTCAGCAGATAGATCGTAAGCGGAACCACCCACAGAAAAGGAATGACCGCCACCTCCTGCGTAATCTGGCTGGTGACGGCCAGCAGCAACATGGAAGCGCAGGCCGCCAGGCCAGCCCAAAGCAGGAGAAGGCCCGTGTTTGGGCCGCGATCCTCATCAGGCTGGCTTTTCGGCTGGCTCGATGGCAGGACGTTGGCGGCCGTGCGCTGCAAGGCTCTCACCGCCAGGTAACCTGTGCTGATGGCAAACACCAGGTATCCTGCCGACCACAGATAGGCCTGCGTGCGCACGGTGAGGAGCGGCTCGAAAATCACGGGGTAGCTGACGAGGGCCACGAGCGAACCGACGTTGGACAGCGCATACAGGCGGTAGGGGGTGCGGCCCGGATGATCATCGCTGAACCAGCCTTGCACCAGCGTGCTGTTGGAGGCAAGCAGCAAATAGGGAATGCCAACCGCAACAGCCAGGATTTTAAGAATGTCCCAGATGGGCAGATCACTGCCCTGTGGTCGCCAACTCGCGTCAGGAGTCAGCGGCGACGGCCACGAAACCGCGGTCAGCACGAGCAAGCCAATCGAAACAGCCAGGACGATCAGATGCACCATGCCCTGCCAACGACGTTGCCGGCGGCCAAGCAGCCAATAGGCATAAGCGTAACCGCCGGTCAAGAGCGACTGAAAGAAAAGCAGCACGGTTGACCAGACGGCTGGCGCCCCGCCAAACCAGGGCAAGATGTACTTGCCAATCATAGGCTGGACCTGGAAGAGCAAAAACGCTGAGAGCAGGACGCTGAACGCGTAGACATAGGGCATGGTGGATGACCTCTGGAATGATCTTCAGTACATTTGCAGCGGCAAGGCGCCGCCCGGCCCGGCGGCCAAGGCCCAGGTTTCGCCGGCCGCAACCGGAATGGCGTCTTTGATTGGCGTCTGCCCCTTCAAGGTCAACGTGAAATCATGCTTGCCCGGCGCAAGATCAACGAATGGCACGCCCTCCATAGATCGCTGGCTCGGATCTTGGACGCCGACCTTGATCTCTTTGCCGTCAATCTTGAAGATCACCTCTCCATCGGTCACGTTGCCGAAGTAGATCCGTGCTCGACCGGTCGGCGGCAGGATGCCCGCCTTCTTGGCCGCCGCTTGATCGTGCACAACCAGGCTGATGTCAGTGCCGCTGTCAGCGTTCCGCGTGAGGCTCAAGGCGAGCTGTCCTTGCGCAGGGTGATCGAACAACAAGTCGGCCTTGCTGTCGGTGGGCGCCACGCCGCTGGGCAGCTCATGCCACCCGCGGGTCGTCAACTCGCTGCGATAGAGCGCCAACACCGCGCTCAGCGCGGACGGGGAGACGGCCGTGAGCGAACGGCGATAAGCGCCGGAGTCCCCCACATATTGGGTGTAATCCGCTGGCACGGGCAGGCCATCCTTGTCCTCCGCTGTAAGCGGCGCCGGGTTGGTCGCCTCGGGCGTCCCGCCAGCCGCTTGCTCATTCCCCAGGCCAGAGGTTGAGATAACGACGTTCGTGCCGCTGTCAGCTTTGACCATCATGATGTTCGCAGTCGCCTGTCCCTTGGCGAAGTTGATCGCGCCGACTTCGTCTGTCACCATGGCTACGGCGGCATCCTCCTGCCAGCCGGCCGCAGGGAGTTCTGCGCGATAGAAGTCAACTAGCGCCTTGATAGCAGAAGGGCTGGAATAGGTGATTTCCTGCGTATCGGGATCGTACGTCAGGTTCGCGGCATCTGGCGGCGCCGGCAGGGTAGGCGGCATTGGCGTCGCTGTCGCGCTCTCCGGGGTTGGACTTGGTTCGAGGGTGGGCGCTTCCTGCGTCGGTGTGGCGGGAGCCAATGTCGGCGTGGCTGGCGCCTGCGTGGGCGCCACGGTCGGGGCCGTGGTGGCTGCGGGAGGCGTCGCCTGGCTCCCACAGCCGCTGAGTGCGGCGATCAAGATCGCCGCGGCGAAGAAGCCAGTGAACCACTGAGATTTGGCAAGTCGTTGCATGGTGCACACTCCTGACAGATGTTGTCCTTCGGTCCGCAGAAAGTCGGTTTTTGGGAGCAATCGAGTGGCGGCCGATCTGCGTCCCGTCTACGGCGTCTAGTCTAACAACCGCTGACCCCACATACCGTAACGCCGGTTCTATTGCGCCGCCGCGAGACGTGGCCGTCGCGGCGATGCGTCTTGCCTGCAACGGCCGCCTGTGTGCTGGCGATCCACGTGGCCGCAGGCCGTGCAACGAGTGCGCGCTCACAGCGACCAAAAGAGAAGCCCTGGAAGGCGAGTCTTCCAGGGCTTCTGTTTAGCAACAAGCGCACCCTAGATGCGGTAGTTCGTCAACGCCTTCATGTAGTTGGCGCGCTCGAACGCGCCCGGCTCTGGCACAGACCGCTGGCTGAGGCTGCCCTTCATCTGTTCTATGGATTCATACTCGTGCTCTTCCATCCACCAGGTGATGCTCTTCACCAGCCAGTCAATCTTGGCGATGCTTGACTTCAGCAGCAGCGAGCAAACATTGGTAATGTCCGCGCCGGCCATGATCGCTTGCAGCACATTTTCCGGCGTGTGAATGCCGCTGGTGATCGCCATCGAAGCCTTGATGTGGCCGTAGAGGATGGCAGCCCAGCGAATCGGCACGCGCGATTCCTCGGGTGTGCTGAGGACGATATGCGGCACCACCTCCAGCGCTTCGACGTCAAGCTCAGGCTGGTAGAAGCGGTTGAACATCACCAGCGCGTTCGCGCCAGCCTCGTCCAACCGGTGAGCGAAATTGGGGAAGGCGCTGAAGAAGGGGCTGAGCTTCATCGCCACCGGAATCTTGACCGTCGCCTTGACGGCCTTGAGGACATCGAGATAATCCTGTTCCACCGCCTGCGCGGTCAGCTCAGGATTGGTCGCCAGGAAATAGAGGTTCAATTCCAGGCCATCCGCGCCCGCTTGTTCCATGAGGCGTGCATAATCAATCCAGCCGCCCAGGCTAACGCCGTTGAGGCTGGCAATGATCGGAATGTCCACGGCCTGCTTGGCCCGAAAGAGGTGCTCCAGGTATTCGTTGGGGCCGAGATTGAATTCGTGCGCGGTGGGGAAGTAGTTGAGCGCCTCGGCATAGGAATTACTACCATAGGAGATGAAATGATCGAGCGCTTTCGACTCGTGCACAATCTGCTCTTCGAACAGCGAATACATCACCACCGCGCCGGCGCCCATGTCTTCCATGTGGCGAATGTTGTCAATGCTCCTCGACAGCGGTGACGCCGAAGGCACGATGGGATTGCGCAACTTCAGTCCCATGTAGGTGGTCGAGAGGTCCATAGTGCTTCCTTTCTGTGGTCGTTTACTGGGATAGAGGCTACATCTGCCAGCGGATGCGCCAGAAAACCGGGTTGCTTCAAGGTGTCTGCCTGTCAGAAACCCGGTTTTCAGCGCGCCGTGTCAGGCGTGTTCGCCGCCGTCACCGTTGAACTTGATCGAGGCCATGCCTTCGTACAAGTGCCAGCGTTCTGTCACATCATGCTGCGCCTCTTGGATCAGCCGCCGCGCCTCAACTGGATTGGCGGCGGTGAGCATATTATAGCGCGTTTCTTTGTACGCGTAATCCTGGAAGGAGATCGAGGGCGCCTTCGAATCCAGGTGCAGCGGGTTGTGCCCCTCAGCCGCAACCGCGGGGTTGTAGCGGAAGAGCGGCCAATGCCCGCTGGCAACCGCGGCCTTCTGCTGGTCGCTTCCGAACTTCAGATCATAGCCGTGCGCGATGCAGTGACTGTACGCGATGATCAGGCTGGGGCCGTCGTACGCTTCCGCTTCCAGGAAGGCTTTGATCGTCTGCGCATCGTTCGCGCCCATGGCCACACGCGCCACATAAATGTAGCCGTAGCTCATGGCGATCATGCCCAGGTCCTTCTTCGGCGTCCCCTTGCCCGCGGCCGCAAACTTCGCGACGGCCGCGCGCGGCGTGGCCTTCGAGCTTTGGCCGCCCGTGTTCGAGTAGACTTCCGTGTCGAGCACCAGGATATTGACATTGCGTCCTGAAGCCAGGACATGGTCCAGGCCGCCGTAACCGATGTCGTACGCCCAGCCGTCGCCGCCCACGATCCACAAGGAGCGTTTGACCAGGTTCTCAGCCACATTCAACAACAACGCGGCCTGCGGATAGTCTGAACCGGCGAGGATGGATTTGAGCTGCGCCACGCGTGCCCGCTGCGCCCGAATGCCATTCTCTTTGCTTTGATCGGCGGCCAGCAGCTCATCGGCCAGCGTGTGGCCGATCAGGTCGCGCAGTTGATGTACCAGCTCGCGCGCAAACTGGGCCTGCTTGTCCAGCGACAAGCGCATCCCCAGGCCGAACTCGGCATTGTCCTCGAACAGACTGTTCGACCAGGCCGGGCCGCGCCCTTCCGCGTTCTGCGCCCAGGGCGTTGTCGGCAGATTGCCGCCGTAGATCGAAGAGCAGCCAGTGGCATTGGCAATCACCAGGTGGTCGCCGAACAACTGTGAAAGCAGCTTGAGATACGGGGTCTCGCCGCAGCCGGCGCATGCGCCTGAGTATTCAAAGAGCGGCTGCAGCAGCTGCGATCCCTTGACCGAATCCAGCTTGACCAGGTCGCGGTCAATCTCTGGCAGGTCGAGGAAGAAGTCGTAGTTGACGCGCTCTGCCTCGCGCAGCGGGAGCTGCGGCGCCATGTTGATGGCCTTGAAGCGCGGCTCGCGCTTGTTCTTGGCGGGGCAGATGTAAACGCAGGCCCCGCAGCCGGTGCAGTCATCCGGGGCCACCTGGATGGTGCACAACATATCTGGGAATTCTTTACCGATCGCTTTGTGCGTCTTGAAGGTTTCCGGCGCGCCGGCGGCCAGTTCCTGCGGGTAGAACTTCATACGAATGGCCGCATGCGGACAAACCAGGGCGCACTTGCCGCATTGAATACACACGGCCTCATCCCATACCGGAATCTCCTGCGCGATACTGCGTTTCTCCCACTGCGATGTGCCCGTGGGATAGGTGCCGTCCGCGGGCATCATCGAAACCGGCACGCTGTCGCCCTTGCCGGCCATGAGCATCGCGGTCAGGCCCTGCACGAACGCCGGGGCCGCCGAGGACACAGCCGGCGGCCGGGTCACGGCGCTGCTCACCTGCGCCGGCACCTTCACCGCATACAGATGCTCCAGCGTGTAATCTACTGCGGCGAAATTCTGCTGCACCACCGCCTCGCCCTTCTTCAGATAGGTGTTGCGGATGGCGTTCTTGATCGCGGGGATGGCCTCGCCCTTGGGCAAGACGCCAGAGATGTCGAAGAAGCAGGTCTGCATGATGGTGTTGATGCGAACGCCCATGCCGGTCTCACGCGCCACTTGGTAGGCGTCAATGACATACAGTTTGAGCTGCTTGTCAATGATGGTCTTCTGCACTTCGCGCGGCAGGTTGTCCCACACATCGTCGGGGCCGAATGGGCTATTGAGCAGGAAGGTCGCGCCCGGCGCCGCTTTCTCCAGCACATCATAGCGCTCCAGGAAGTTGAACTGGTGGCAAGCGATGAAATTGGCGCTGGAAATCAAGAACGGCATGTGAATCGGCTGCGGGCCAAAACGCAGGTGGGAGACCGTTACCGTGCCCGACTTCTTGGAGTCGTAAACAAAATAGCCCTGGGCCGAGTTCGGCGTATCCTCGCCGATGATCTTGATGCTGTTGTGAGTGGCGCCCACGGTGCCATCCGCGCCCAGGCCGTAGAACAGGCAGCGCACGACGCTGGCCGGTTCCAGGTCAAACGTCGGGTCCACTTCCAGGCTGGTATGCGTCACATCATCGGTGATGCCGACGGTGAAATGGTTCTTCGGCGCGGCTTTGTCCAGCTCATCGTAGACCGCTTTGACCTGCCCGGGGGTGAATTCTTTGCTGCCCAGGCCGTAGCGCCCGCCAATCACTTTGATGAAATGGCCGGTTTCGAACAGGGCGGTGATCACATCCTGGTACAGCGGTTCGCCCGCGCTGCCCGGTTCCTTGGTGCGGTCGAGCACGGCAATCGTCTTGACGGTCGCGGGCAGCGCAGCCACGAAATCGAGCGCGCTGAACGGGCGGAAGAGGCGCACCTTGAGCACGCCAACCTTGGCCCCGCGGGCATTCAAGTAGGCGGCCGTCGTCTCCGCGGTCTCGCCGCCCGACCCCATGACCACAATCACCTTCTCGGCGTCGGGCGCGCCCACATAGTCAAACAAGTGGTACTGGCGGCCGGTCAGCGCGGCAAAGCGATCCATCGTCTTTTGCACGATGGCGGGCGTCGCCTTCATGTAGGGATTGACCGTCTCACGGCCCTGGAAGTAGACATCCGGGTTTTGCGCGGTGCCGCGCATGAACGGATGATCAGGATTCAGACCCCGCGTGCGATGCGCAGCGACCAGCGAGTCATCAATCATGGCGCGGATGTCATCCCCGTCGAGTTTCTCGATCTTGCCGATTTCATGGCTGGTGCGGAAACCGTCGAAGAAGTGGATGAACGGCACCCGGGCTTCCAGCGTGGCAGCATGGGCAATCAGCGCCAGATCCATCACTTCCTGGGCCGCGCCGCTGCACAACAAGGCCCAGCCCGTGGCGCGTGTGGCCATGACGTCGCTGTGATCGCCAAAAATGGAAAGCCCCTGCGCGGCCAACGCGCGCGCGGCCACGTGAAACACGGTGGAGGTCAGTTCACCGGCAATTTTGTACATGTTGGGGATCATCAGGAGAAGGCCCTGCGAGGCCGTAAACGTGGTCGTCAGCGAGCCTGTCTGTAGAGACCCATGCACTGCGCCTGCGGCCCCGCCTTCGCTCTGCATCTCAATGACCAGCGGCACGGTGCCCCAAATGTTCTTTTCGCCCTGGGCTGACCAGGTGTCGGCCCATTCCCCCATCACGCTGGATGGCGTAATGGGATAGATGGCAATGACCTCACTGGCCTTGTGTGCAATGAAAGCCGCGGCTTCATTGCCATCCATCGTCGTTATCTCTCGCATGATTTGTCTCCTCAGAAAAACGGTTAGTGCGTAAGCATCTTTGCTTGCTGTGGGGTGTGTCTGTTTTAGTGCTCTCTGGCCCGAACTGGCCGGTCTGTCCGGGTCTGGGGTTTCCTTTGGATTTCGTTACCACTGAGCTGCGGCAGCGCGCCCTTGCGCCGCCGCAGAATGCCTCTTTGTTATAGTATTCCGTCAGATTGGCCGCAATGACGCAAGTCATGTCTCAGGCAAATCAAGGGGGCTAGAATGAAATGCGCAGGGCAAGAGAAAGACAAAAGCAGAAAAAGGGAAGAGGAATCCGATGACCATTTTGCGCCTGCCGTTGGCGACAGGAAAGATGGCTTTGATCAATGGGCGGCCAGAATCAACCACCCTCATGCTGGACGCGCAAACCATGTTTACGTTCGACGCGGCCGGTCGTTTGCATGGGGCCTTCGTGCAGGGCAGC
>JBGAVB010000112.1:0-7498 GCA_044228345.1 Anaerolineae bacterium
TCACGCGCCCCGACCTGCAAGATGTCAGCGCGCAGCTGCCTCATCATACCACGGCCCGCTACGACACGCGCGCGGTGGACGCAATCCATCGTATCGTGGTGCATCACACGGTCACCCGTGACAATGTCACGCCGGAACGGATTGCGCAGGTGCAGGTCAGCCAGGGGCGCGCGGGCATCACCTATCACTTCCTGATCACCGGCGATGGCGTGATCTATCAGACCAATCCGCTGGAGACCGTGTGCGAACAAACGGTGACGCCGGCCATCAACCAGGATGGCGTTGCCGTGGCCTATGCCGGCAACTTCACCGATGTGCCGCCGACGAACGCCCAGATGCGCAGCGGGGCGCGGCTGACGGCGTGGCTGCTGCAAGAATTACATCTAACTACGGATGCGATCGTGGGTCGCAGCGAGCTGGAAAGTGTCGGTTCACCAGGCAAACAGTGGCTTCTGGGCGCGCGTTGGAAGGAAATCTTACTGCAAGCCATGCAGCGGCTTTGATATAATCATACAGCCGTATCATCGTTCGTGCGGCTGTATCGTGTATCGGATTCCCGCGCATGACCCACTACCATACCATGCTGCGGATCAATGACTAGGAGCCTGTCCATGCAACCAACCCTCGACGGAGCCATTCATATCCGCCCCATGGGCGACGATCTCGTGACGACGCTGTGCCTGCATCATGGCCCGTTGGCCATGGCGCAGCTGCGCCAGCCCGCCGATGACCAGGTTGATGCGCGTTTGCTTCAGCATCCGTGGCCGGAAACGTTGTTCGATGAAGTCGCGCCGCGCCTGGGGCAAAGCCTGGTCTGCCCGCCAGGCGCTTCGACAGAACGTCGCGAATTCCTGCGTGAGGTGATTCGCCGTTACGGCACATGCGCCATTCAGGCGTGGCACGGTGACAAAATCGTTGGCGTCATCCGCTTTTTCCCAAGCGCGCTGATGATGCGCCTGGGCCGCCACTCGGAATCCATGCGCTCGAGCTGGTTCTGGCCGGCCGTGGCCGCCGATGACCCTGCGAACACCCTGTTCATCCAGTGCATCGAGATGGGCGCGCCGACATTCCAGAGTGGTTTGCTGGTTTTGCCTGGCGAAAGCAGCGACGATGCGACGGACTTCCAGCGCCGCGGCATTGGAACATCGCTCGTGAAGGCATTGATCGCCTGGGCTGCCGAGCGCGGCTGGGCGCGCTTGCAGGTGGGCGCAGGACAAGATCTGGACATCATCTATGGCCTGGTTGGCACCGGCGGCCGCACCTTCTGGGAAAAACTGGGCTTCCGGGCGCACAAGGAACTGCCGATCCTGCCCTGGACAACGTCTGAGCTGCCGGTGCTCTCGTACCAGGCCAGCAAGGCGCGCATGAGTCTTGACGATGCGCAGCGGCAATGGTTGATGGTGCTCGACTTACCATAGAAGCAAAAGAGGCGGGTTGAAAAACCCGCCTCTTCGTTGGAACTTGATGGTGTGGTGTCAGGGCGTCAATCTACGACGGATGGTCCGTCCCAGCGCATGGCTCGGATGGGGACGCCAGTAAGCCAGCGCACCAGGGTGTTCCCCAAAATCCACTTCACGCGTAAAACCCACGGAATCTCGCGCACGCCGACCACGCGAAAGCCGAACCGTTCGTAGAAGCTGACCCGATAGGCGGGGCACTCCAGGAAGATCGGCGGAACGCTTTGATCCAGGATGGCGTGCATCAACGCGCCGCCCACGCCGCGCTTGCGGTAGGACGACCGCACCATCATGCTGCCCAATTCACGCAGCCCCGGATACGGCCTGATCTGGACGCATCCCACCACTTCCCCATTGACTTCAGTCAGTAAGAAGTTCTGCCAGTGCAGATTGGTAGGGTCCAGCCGCGCGCTGGCGACCAGGCGTCTGATCAGCGCCTGCTCATCTGCGCGCGCCTGGCGCACCTGCAACGCCGGCCTGAGTGATTCAGTGGTGGGTGACATGGCCGTGCGCTACTGGCTCTTCTGCTTGTACTCATCCACGAGGCTGCGCCGCAGCACCTTGCCCACCATCGTCTTGGGCAGCGTTTCGCGGAACTCGATGCGCGAGGGCACCTTGTACGCGGCCATGCGTTCTTTGCAGAAGGCGCGGATATCGTCCACGGTTGCGGCCATGCCGGGCTTGAGCACAATCCAGGCCGCCACGGCTTCGCCCTTGTAGGCGTCAGGAATGCCGGCCACAGCCACTTCTTGCACGGCTGGATGCTGACTGACCACTTCTTCGACCTCGCGCGGCCATACCTGGTAGCCGCTCGGTTTGATCAGATCTTTCTTGCGATCCACAATGAAGACGTAACCGTCCTCATCCAGGTAGCCCAAGTCGCCGGTGTGCAGCCAGCGAATCCCGTCGTGCGTCTGCACCATTTCGGCCGTGGCGTCGGGTCGCGCCCAGTAGCCTTTCATGATTTGCGGTGCGTTGAGCAGGATTTCGCCGACCTCGCCCGCGGGCAGGTTGCCCTCGCCTGTGAGCGCATCGGCAATGCGAACGGAGACATCAGACACCGGCATGCCGACCGAGCCGAGCTTGAAAGCGCCCTTGTAGGGGTTGATGCAGCAGGCCATCATGGCTTCGGTCAGGCTGTAGCCTTCCACGATGCGGCCGCCGGTTAGCTTCTCGAAAGCCGTCTTGGTTTCAGCCAGCAAGGGCGCTGCCCCTGAGATGCAGGCTTTCATGGAATGGAAATCAATCTTGCCCTCTTTGACTTCAGGGTTGTTGAGTAACGCGATATAGAGCGTGGGCACGCCGATGAAGAAGGCCGGCTTGGTCTTGCCAATGGTTTCGGCCAGGTCTTTGATGTCACGCGGGTCTGGCACAAGCGCCAGCGGGAAGTGCCCGTAAAGGCTGGTGCTCAGAGCACCACCATTGCCGAAGACGTGAAAGAGCGGCAGCGGCAGACAGAAATAGCTTTCCCAGTCCTCCAACGCATCCTTGAACCACGTGCGAATCTGCTTGCCGGCTGCGTAGAGGCCTGCATGGGTGCCAATCGCTACCTTGGGAATGCCCGTGGTGCCGCCAGTGCCCAGGAGAAGCGCGTCATCATCTGGTGAAATGGGCACGTTCGGTTTCGGCTTGCCAACTTGCGCGGCCAGCAAATCCGGCAGATAGTGGTCGCCGGCGGCCAGCGAAACCTGATGACCTGCCTTCTTCTCGCGGAAGGCGATGAAGAGCAGGCGCAGCACAAAAGGCAGATATTCGCGCACGCGCGTGGCAACCACATATTCCAGCTTTGTCTTGGCTTGCAGGGCCTTGATGCGCTCGTAGAACGGCGTCAACACCAACATCACGCGCGCGCCGCTAGTATTGAGCAGCTCTTCCAGCTCGCGCTCGGTATACAAGGGGTTCAGCGGCGCATACACCGCGCCCGCCTTCCAACAGCCCAACTGTGCGATAACGGCCTGGGGCGAATTGACCAGCACAGATGAAACCGGCTCGCCTTTCTTGACGCCCATCGCCACCAGCGCATTGGCGAACTGATTGCTCAATTCGTCCACTTGCCGCCTTGAACCAGACCGCCGCGGCTTCTGGGCGCTGCTTGACCGCCTCATCCAGCTTTTCCAACAGAGTGCCGGAGTAGGGGGCTACCGTTGCCGGGATGCCCTCATCATAATGCGCCAACCAGGGTTTCTCGTCCATGTTGCCTCCTAAAGTGATTATGCTTATCCAGACCCCTGTTGGGGCCATGAATTGTTGAGCAGCCGCCTGACCAGTGAGGCGGGCACCTCCTGCCACTGCCCAGGCTGCAAATCTCCGATGGTGAATGGCCCAATGCTGATACGCACCAGGCGTAAGGTTGGAAAGCCCACCGCCGCTGTCATCTTGCGCACCTGCCGATTGCGCCCCTCAGTCAGGACTAAGCGCAGCCAGGCAGTGGGCACCGACTGGCGAAACCGAATCGGTGCACTGCGCTCCCACAGCGCGGGCGCGGCGCTGAGCAATTCAACCTGCGCCGGCAAGGTGGTCTGGCCTTCGATGACGACACCCTGGCGCAGACGGGCCAGGGCTGCCTCGTCGGGAACTCGTTCGACCTGTGCCAGGTAGGTCTTGGGCTGCTTGAACGATGGCTGAGCCAGGCGATGAATCAATCCGCCGTCGTTAGTCAGCAGCAGCAGCCCTTCGCTGTCTGCATCCAGCCGTCCAGCCGCGTACATGTCGCTCACCCGAAACAAATCAGCGAGCGTCGGGCGGCCAGCCGCATCCGTGAATTGACACAGCACGCCGTATGGTTTATTCAGGAGAAAATAGCGTGCGCCGCGCCCTACTTCTGGCGCAGTTTGGGTGAATCGAACCACAGCCCGCTGATGAGATGATCAGGCGTCCCATCGTTGAATACAACCCGCACAGTCACGCCGTCTTCGTTGGCGAATTTCGCGCTGTAGGTGACTCGCATGTAGGCGCCGGTATCTTCGACAAGCGCCACCTCACGTGTCTGATACGCGCCGAGTTTGCCGCCGATGCTGCTGAGCATGTCCTGGAACGCCTTCTCCGTGATGGCCTTCTTCATTTGCTCATCGAAATTGAGCGCAAAGCGGGCGTAATTGGCTTCGTTCATGCCGGCCAACAAGTTATCGGTCATTGGCTCGCTGTAGGCCAGGACCGCATCCCGCTCCTTACCGCTCAACGTCACGGCCTGCGCCCCGCTGCAGGCGCTCAGCATAAGCGCTGCGCCGATTAATACCAGCAGCCAGGCCCGACTTCGTCTTCCACTCATTCCACACAACACACTTCACCCCCTTTTGTTATCAATGCCTTCGATGTCTTTTTCTGGCTACTCCGCGTAGCGATAAAATCCTTCACCACTCTTGCGCCCCAGCTTGCCAGCCTGCACCATCTTGCGCAGCAGGATAGGCGCCCGATAGCGGGCATCACGATAGTTGTCAAACAGGGCGTCGAGCACGTTGAGCATCACATCGAGGCCAACCAGGTCGGCCAACTGCAGCGGTCCCATGGGGAAGTTGTAGCCCAGGCGCATGGCTTTGTCTAATGCATCACGCTCCGCCACCCCTTCTTGCAGCGCGAAGATCGCTTCCGCCACGTACATCAGCCCCACGCGTGTCGTGATGAAGCCAGGATAGTCCTTGACGATGACCGGGTCCTTCCCTGCCTGACGCGCGAATGCCTCCACGGCTGCCACCGTTTGCGGCGCGGTATCCAGGCCAGGGATGATTTCAACGAGAGTCATCAACGCTGGGGGGTTGAAAAAATGAATGCCGATCGCACGGTCGCGATGGCCGAGGACGCTGGCTAACTCCGTAATGGGCAGTGAGCTGGTGTTGCTGCCGATGATCGTGGTTGGTTCAACCAGCGTTTCAATCTGGCGAAACAGATCCTGTTTGAGTGCAATTTGCTCAGGCGCGGCCTCAATCACGAGATCAGCGCCGCGCGCGGCATCTGCCAGGTTGTCATGATAGGAGAGACAGGCCAGGGCCGCGTCAGCCGCCGCTTGGGTCAGACGTTGTTTGCTGACCGCACGGCTGAGCGCCTGCGAATGGTAGGCTTGGGCCTTGTGCAGCGAGGACGGCAGCGGGTCATACTGACGCGTCTCCAGTCCGGCCAATGCGCTGATGTAGGCAATCCCACTTCCCATCGTCCCGGCGCCCAACACTGCGCTTGTGCGCAGCCACAGCGCCTCAGTTGTGGACTTGATCATGGCCCCATTTCCTCCCTGCACATGAAGGCACCCTTGCCCCATGCCACCGACGCGGTGTGTTTTATTTCTGTAGTCTTATTGTACACAGATTTGCGCAATCAAGCAACCTGTCACGTCACAGCGCGTCATGAACGGCGCTGCCGGTTTGTGGGCAAAGGCCGGCAGACACAACGTTGACTGAAACGCGTTCTGCCGCTACAATGCAGGCCTTGTCCCCCATCCGCTCGATCTTAGGAGCCGGCGATGTGGAACAAACTGCTGGTCATGCTCAAAGCTGACTGGGGCGTGATGCTCGAGTATCGGGTCATGATTCTGATCTGGATGACCTCGGGCTTCTTGCCCTTGATCATGATGGGACTGTGGAGCGCGCTGGCCGCCCGCGGGCCGATTGGCGGCTATAGCCAGGCCGATTTTGTGGCTTACTATGTGGTTGCTCTCTTCGTTCGCCAGATGACGGCGGTTTGGGTGAGCTGGGAATTGGATCGGCAAATTCGCCTTGGCGAGCTGTCGCCCTTCCTGCTGCGCCCAATGCACCCCATTTATCATCACATGACAGAAAATCTGGCCGACAAGGGCATCCGCTTGCTCGTCATGGGGCCGCCGCTGTTGATCTTCATCGCGGCCGTGCCCAGCTTTCGCGCCTACCTGACGCCTTTCTCGATCATTGCCTTCCTGGTCGCGCTGGCCGGCGCCTGGGCGCTGGTTTTTCTCTCCATGTTTGCCTGCGGCTTGTTGGCGTTCTGGACCTCGCAGGTATCCGCCATTGGCGACTTCTGGTACGGCGTGCGGATGCTTTTCAGCGGCATTATTGCGCCGCTCAGTTTCTTCCCACCGGCCGTCGCCGCGGCGGCTTCAGTGCTGCCTTTTCGCTTCATGCTCTCCTTTCCTGCCGAGATTCTGCTGGGCAAGCTGGGCGGCGAAGCCCTGGCGACTGGTTTTGCGTTGATGGCCGCCTGGGTGGCGATCTTCGCCCTGCTGGTGGCCTGGCTGTGGCGCGTGGGCGTGCGCAACTACAGCGCCGCCGGAGCGTAAGCGATGTACTATCTCAAGTTGCTCAAAGCCTTTTACCGTAACGCCATTCTGGTGGAATTGGAGTACCGGGTCAATTTCTTGATCAACGTATTCATGACTGCCTTCTGGTTCGCATGGACATTGGTCAGCGTACGCATTTTCTACCGCTTCACCGATACGATCGGCGGCTGGACGTACCCCGAGGCGCTGCTCGTGATTGGCCTCTTTTCCTGCGCCAACGCCGTGATTTGGGGCCTAGTGCGCCCCAATGTGGAGAAATTGGTGGAAGGTATTCGCAGCGGCACGTTTGACTTTGTGCTGATGAAGCCGGTCAACAGCCAGTTCATCGCCAGCCTGCGCCACCTGGTCATCTGGCAGTTTTCCAACCTCGCGCTCGGCATCGCAGTGCTCTTCATTGCCTCGCCCCAGCTCAACCGTTCGATTTCTGCTGGCAGTTGGCTGCTGTTTGCCCTGCTGCTCGTGTGCGGCCTGGTGATCGTCTACAGCATCGGCCTGGCGGTGGTTTCGATTGGGTTTTGGGCGGTGCGTATTGACAACATGATCGAGCTGTTCAACTCGGTCTTCGAGACAGCCCGCTACCCCGTGGATGCTTTCCCTGGCTGGGCGCGCGGTCTATTGACGTTTGTGGTCCCGGTTGCCTTTATCACCACCGTACCCGCCGCCGTGGTCATCGGCAAACTCACGATCTGGTGGGGCGCCGCCGCCGTCGTGTTGGCCATGGGCAGCCTGGTCTTCTCCAGCGCCATTTGGAGCTATGCGGTCAAGCACTATGCCAGCGCCAGTTCCTGAGTCTGGCCCTCAA
>JBGAVB010000113.1:0-7105 GCA_044228345.1 Anaerolineae bacterium
CCAGTTTGGTAAGGAAGACACCGATGAGCGTCTGCCCAAGCTGGGATTCAGCCTGAGTTTGCCAGGGCCAATGGCCGGACGCGACTAAGAAATGCTGAAGGCCGCGCGCTGAGCGAAGAGGTTGGCACGCGGCGTTCATCGTTCCGCATTTCGATAGGGGGAAACCGTGGAAGTTAACGATTTTGATGCGATTCGGATCAGTCTGGCGTCGCCGGAGCAGATTCGCTCCTGGTCACATGGGGAAGTTCTAAAGCCAGAGACGATCAACTACCGGACGCTGCGGCCCGAACGTGATGGTTTGTTCTGCGAAAAGATTTTTGGTCCGACGAAGGACTGGGAATGTTACTGCGGCAAGTATAAGCGCGTACGCTATAAGGGCATTAAGTGCGATAAGTGCGGCGTTGAAGTGCTGCCCAGCCGCGTGCGCCGCGAGCGGATGGGGCACATCGAGCTGGCATCGCCAGTGAGCCATATCTGGTATGTCAAGGGGGTTCCCAGCCGCCTGGGTCTCCTGCTGAACATCTCGCCGCGCAACCTGGAGCGCGTGCTCTACTTTGCGCAGTTTATCATTACGCACGTAGATGAAGAGGCGCGCGCGCGCATGGTTCAGCGCCGCGACCGAGATCTGAATCTCAAGCTGCAGCGCATGGAAAATGACCTGCAGACGAAGCTGGCCGACTACGAACACCGCCTGGCCGATGCCCTGGCCCGCCTCGACGGAGAAGAAGCGCGACGCGTGGGCGATGTGGATGACGAAATGTCGCGCAAGACGAACGAGGCCATGAGCACGGCCGGCCAGATTCAGCGCCAACTGGAAGGCCAGATTGGCAAAGTGGCGGCCACGGCCGTGCAGCTGCCCTGGCTCAGCGATCCTTTGATTGCCGCCGGTGAGACCATTGACCGCCAGTCGTTGACGCGGCTGAATGACAGCATGCAGAAGCGCCTGAGCGAGCTGCAGGAGTCTGGCAACCAAGATAAGGCGCAGATTGGTTTGCAGGCGGCGTCGCGACGCGATCGCTTCCGCCATGAAGTGGCTGAAAAAAGCGAAAGTCAGCGTCGCGACGTGGAACGCGAAAAGGAAAAACTGCGCGTTACCCATGACGCAGACGTGGCAGAGATCAAGAGCATCAAAGAACTTGATCTGCTGACCGAAACGCGCTATCGCGAACTTCAGGAGCGTTGGAGTAGTCTGTTCGAGGCTGCGATGGGCGCAGAAGCCATTCGTGATGTCATTGCGCGCATTGACCTGAACAAGATGGCCAAGGAACTACGGCACGAGATTCGCATCAGTAAGTCGAAGCAGCGCCGCAAGAAGGCAGCCAAGCGTCTGCGTGTGGTCGAATCGTTCCGCAAGTCGGGCAATCGGCCAGAATGGATGATTCTGACAGTGCTGCCCGTCATCCCGCCTGACCTGCGCCCCATGGTGCAGTTGGATGGCGGACGCTTTGCCACCAGCGACCTGAACGACCTGTATCGCCGCGTGATCAATCGCAACAACCGCCTGCGCCGCCTGCTGGAATTGGGCGCGCCTGATGTGATTGTGCGCAACGAGAAGCGAATGTTGCAAGAAGCGGTGGATAGCCTGATTGACAACGGCCGTCGCGGCCGCGCGGTCAGTCGCAGCGGCAAGCGCAAGCTGAAGAGCCTGAGCGACATGCTCAAGGGCAAGCAGGGCCGCTTCCGCCGCAACTTGCTGGGCAAGCGTGTGGACTACTCTGGCCGTTCGGTCATCGTGATCGGCCCCACGCTGGCCCTGCACCAGTGCGGCCTACCGAAGAAGATGGCGCTGGAGCTGTTCAAGCCCTTCGTCATGCGCAAGCTGGTGGAAGCCAACTACGCGCACAATATCAAGAGCGCCAAGCGGTTGGTGGACCGCCTCAGCCCCGAAGTATGGGACGTACTGGAAGAGGTGACGCGTGATCGGCCGGTGCTGCTCAACCGCGCGCCCACCCTGCACCGCCTGGGCATTCAGGCCTTCGAAGTCGTACTGATCGAAGGCAACGCCATTCAGATTCACCCGCTGGTCTGTTCGGCGTTCAACGCCGACTTCGACGGCGACCAAATGGCCGTGCACGTGCCGCTGAGCGATGAAGCGGTGCGCGAGGCGCGTGATCTCATGCTGTCGTCACACAACCTGCTCAAGCCCGCCAGCGGCGAACCGGTCGTCGGACCGTCGAAGGACATGGTTCTGGGCATGTACTGGCTGACAACCGAGAAGCCGGGCGCGAAGGGTGACGGCAAGGCCTTTGGCGACATGGACGAGGTCAAACTGGCCTATGAACTGGGTGTGGTGGACCTGCGCGCCCCCATTCGACTGCGCTACCACGACTGGCTGCGCGATGTCCCGCTCGACGATCTGCACCTGAGCGAAAAGGCTCATGCTGCGCTGGAAGCAGCCGGCGTAAAAACGGCCGCTGAGGTAGTTGAGAAGATGCACCAGGCCGCCCTGGGCGCGACTTCGCCGGTGGCCGGCCACACCGAGGAAATTCGCGCACGCCTGTTGCGCATTGGCGTGTCCGCGGAGGCCCCGCGTCTGGACGGCATGATCAACACCACGGTCGGCCGCGCCCTGTTCAACATGAACCTCCCGCGGGAAATCCAGTTCGTGAACAAGGTGATGGACAAAGGCTCGGTCAACACGGTGGTCGCAGACTGTTACCAACGCCTGGGCGTGCAGAAGACAGCCGACCTGGTGGACAAGATCAAGCAGCTGGGCTTCATCTACGCCACGCGCAGCGGCATGACCATTGCCGTGAGCGATATCAAGGTGCCGGAAATCAAGCAACAGATCATTCAGGACACCACGTCTGAAGTGGAGAAGGCTGAGCGACAATACCGCCGCGGCTTGATCACCGAGGAAGAGCAGTACAACCGCATTGTGGAACTGTGGACACGCGCCACCGATGACCTCACGCAAGCGGTGAAGGGGCAGCTCGATCCACTGGAGGGGCTGGGCGCGATGGCTATCAGCGGCGCGACCAAGGGCGGTGTGACGCCCATCCGCCAGTTGGCTGGTATGCGCGGCTTGATGGCTGACCCTTCGGGCCGCATCATCCCGCTGCCCATTCGCTCCAACTTCCGTGAGGGCCTGACTGCGTTGGAATACTTCCTGAGCACGCATGGCGCGCGCAAGGGTCTGGCTGACACCGCGCTGCGTACGGCCGATGCGGGTTATCTCACCCGACGCCTGGTTGACGTGGCCCAGGATGTCATCATCACGGTGGACGACTGCGGCACCGACGCGGGCATCTGGATCGAAGCCTCGGTGAGTAAGCAAATCGGCGAAGCGTTCGGCGAACGCCTGGTGGGCCGCTATGCCGCCGGGCATATCCTGCACCCGCAGACCGGCGATGTGATCGTCGAAAAAGGCCAGATGATTGACGAAGTGGCCGTGGCCGCGATTGTGGCGGCGAAAGTTGCGCGCGCGTATGTGCGTTCACCCCTGGTTTGTACGCTGACTTTTGGCCTGTGCGCCACCTGCTATGGACGCGACCTGGCCCGCGGCGGCATCATCCGCCAGGGCGAAGCGGTTGGCATTATCGCCGCCCAGTCCATCGGCGAACCGGGCACCCAATTGACCCTCCGCACCTTCCACACCGGCGGTGTGGCTGGCACCGAGGACATCACACAGGGTCTGCCGCGCGTCGAAGAGTTGTTCGAAGCGCGCACGCCCAAGGGTGAAGCCGTCATTGCCGAGATTGACGGCACGGTGGACATCTACTGGGAAGGTGAGCAGCGCAAGCTGAAAGTGACCAACACCAAGCTGTTGTCACAGGAACGCCAGATTCCGCGCCACTACCGCCTGACCGTGGCCGATGGCGACCGCGTGCAGGCCGATACGCCGTTGGCGACGGCCTTGAATGAAGAGACTGGCGAACCGACCAGCATTACGGCGGGTATGGATGGTCATGTCTTCATCGAAGAAACCGAAGATGGTTGGCGGGCCGTGGCGCGACGCGAAGAGACCAATGTCTGGGAACAGCCAATTCCGCCGAGCGCACGCCTGCGTGTGGACAAGGGCGACGTGGTGAAATCCGGCCAGCAGTTGACTGAAGGCGCCAAGAACCCCAAGGAGGTGCTGCGCATCCAGGGTCGCGAGGCTTGTCAGCTCTACCTGATGGAAGAAGTGCAGAAGGTGTACCGATCGCAAGGTGTGAACATTCACGACAAACACATCGAGGTGGTTGTGCGCCAGATGATCCGCAAGGTGCGCGTGCGCGCCACCGGCGACACCGAGTTCCTGCCCGGCGAACTGGTAGATCGCTTCAAGTTCGACGAGGTGAACCGGCGATTGATCGAGCGTGGTCGCACGGCGGCTCGCGGCGACACGGTGCTCCTGGGCGTGACCAAAGCGTCGTTGAACACCGAGAGCTTCCTGGCCGCGGCCTCCTTCCAAGAGACCACCCGTGTGCTGACCGAAGCGGCGGTGCGCGGCGCGCAGGACGATCTGCGCGGCCTGAAAGAGAACGTCATCATCGGCAAGCTGATTCCGGTCGGCACCGGCTTCGAGAAGCGCCGCCAGCGTGTGCGCAGCGAAGGGCACGACGTGGGCCGCGAGGAAGCCGCCCTGGCTGAGCGTGGGCTGGCCTCGGAACACGGCGACGTGGAAGCAGATCCTGACTGAGCGACGGACGCGGCGCTGGCATGAAGTCGGCGCGGCGCAGAACAATCCGTGACCGAAAGAGCGGGAGATCAGCCTGGGCGCTGGTCTCCCGTTTTATTTGGGAGAAGGGCGAACCTCACAACACATGCCACAACCATTCACACTTCTTTCACAGGAAACCGGTATAGTGAGTCATGACCGGTGACAGCGCTAACCAGGAATACAAGAAAGCGATGCGCACACGGTAAATGAACTGAACCTGTAGAAAACAAACATCCAAGGAGGACACACGATGTTTCGAGGACGATGGTTGATGATGGTGTTGGTGGGGCTGCTCATTTTCGCCGCAGTCGGTGGAGTTGGGTCAGCCATGCAGCGAAGCGCATGGAACGAAGGTTACATGATGGGACGACTGGCGATCGGCGGACAAGGTGGGGCGCCGGCGCCGATTCAGCCCTATGCCTATTATCCCCCCCACAGCTTTGGGGGCGGTCTCTTCAGCGGCCTGGGCTTCTTGCTCGGACTCGGCGTGCTCTTCTTCCTGGTGAGCAGCTTCTTCCGCATGTGGCGCTGGCGAGCCTGGGCCATGCAAGGGGGACCAGGCGCCATGCCGGGTGGCTCCTGGCGCGGGCCAGGACATGAAGCATGGCGTCACTTCCACGGGACGCGGCGCGGTTGTTGGGGAGACGCGGCTGAGAAATCGGCCGATCAACCTGCCGCCAAGCCAGAGGCGAATCCCAAACCTGCAGAAGCGAACGCCGAACGCTAACCTCATGAAATGTCAGACCCGGCCGGTCCTCACGACCGACCGGGTATTGCTCATTTCCGGGCTTCGTGGTAAAACGCTGGTCTTATGAACGAATTAATCCTGGTGGTAGATGACGAACCACGCATCGTGAAGCAAGCGCGAGACTATTTGGAACGTAACGGTTTGCGCGTCACTGATGCGGCCGATGGCAAACAGGCGCTCATCCTGGCGCGCCATGAGCGGCCAGACCTGATCGTGCTCGACCTCAACCTGCCAGGGATGGACGGTCTGGATGTGTGCCGCGCATTACGCCGCGAGTCAGAAGTGCCGATCATCATGCTGACGGCGCGGGCCGAAGAAGCCGATCGCCTGATCGGCCTCGAGCTCGGCGCAGATGACTACATCACCAAGCCATTCTCGCCGCGTGAATTGGTGGCTCGTGTGCGCGCGGTGCTGCGCCGCACCCAAGGCGGGGTGCGGACGCCGGGCCTGATTCGAGCCGCCGACCTGGAAATTGACCTGGACGGGCATCGCGTCAGCCGCCAGGGCAAGTCCGTCAGCCTCAGTCGCACCGAATTCAACCTGCTGACGGTGCTGGCGCAGCATCCCGGCCAAACGTTCACCCGCGCCCAACTGCTGGATCGCCTGCATCAGACAGCCTATGAAGGGTTCGATCGCAGCATTGATGCGCACATCAAGAACCTGCGGCGGAAACTAGAGGCGAATCCACTGGAACCACGCTACGTCCTGACAGTCTTTGGCGTCGGTTACAAATTTAGCGAGGAATAGGGAATGACCGATCCAACCCGCGCGCCATGGGAGACGAAGGAAAGCGACGAGCCCATGATGGGTCACCGGCGACGTCGCGCCTGGATGGCGCGTCCTGGTGACCAAGCATCCTGGGCAGGCCGGCGACGGCGGCCGGGGCTTCTCTTCCTGCGTCTGGCGGGTGTTTTTGGTTTCCTGGCCCTGCTCGTCACCGGCAGCTTGGCGTTGGGCATCTTCCTACTCACGCGCCTGACTGGCGGCGATGGGCGGACGGCTGCCCTGGTGTGGATCGGCGCGTGCGGGTTGCTGGCGCTGCTGCCTCTGTTGACCTGGCGTCTGGGCGCGCTGGCTTTCCGTGGCTTTGCCCATCCCCTCGCCAACCTGATGTCCGCAGCCGATGCGGTTGCGGCGGGTGATCTCAGTGTGCGCGTGCCGGTTGGAAACCGGGGACCGTTTGGTCACCTGGCCTCTGCCTTCAATCGCATGGTTACTGAACTGCAGCAGGCCGATCAGCGCCGGCGCAATCTGACCGCCGATGTGGCGCACGAACTGCGCACGCCGCTGCAGATCATCCAGGGCAACCTGGAAGGCGTGCTGGACGGCGTCTACGAAGCGACGCCAGAACACATCAGCGCGACCCTGGATGAGACGCGCCTGCTGGCACGCCTCGTGGAAGACCTGCGCGTGCTCTCGCAGGCCGAAGCCGGGCAACTGCCGATGAACTGGGAAATGGTCAATCTGGTTGAACTCTTGGGCGATGTGGCGACTAGTTTTGGCGGTCAAGCCGAAGTCGCGGGCATTAGCTTACGGACGGAGATTCAGAGCACGGCCGACGCGTTGACCGTGCGCGGCGACGTGGGCCGCCTGGATCAAGTGCTCAGCAATCTTATGGTGAACGCACTGCGCTACACGCCCGCAGGCGGCACCATAACACTGCGGGCGACGCCTGTGGCCATTGGGGTGCGTGTGCAGGTGGCAGACACCGG
>JBGAVB010000113.1:7115-7443 GCA_044228345.1 Anaerolineae bacterium
GTGCGGGCATTCCAGTGGAAGACTTACCCTTCATTTTTGATCGCTTCTGGCGCGGCGATCGGGCGCGGCCACACGCTCCACGCGCCAGCAGCGGCTTGGGACTGGCCATCGCCCGCCAGTTGGTGCAGGCGCATGGCGGGCGCTGGACCGTGGAGAGCCAGGTGGGGCAGGGCACGACGTTCACGATCGAGCTGCCGACGCAACCGGCCGCACCCAAAGGCGCCGCGTTTGCTGGGGACACATCATGACCAAACTCAAACTCGATCTGCATGACATCTACAATCGAGGCGCCAGCATAGACGCCGAATTGAACCGGGTGATGCAAGAA
>JBGAVB010000114.1:0-7423 GCA_044228345.1 Anaerolineae bacterium
GGCGCTGACGCTCAGCGACCGGGCCAAGGGGTATTTGGCCGATATCGGGTTCGACCCGACCTATGGGGCGCGGCCGCTCAAGCGAGCCATCCAGACCGAGGTGCAGAATCCGCTGGCGATGGCCCTGCTGGAAGGACGCTTCAAGGCCGGCCAGACGATTGCGGCCGATTATCGAGATGGCGCGATTGTGTTTGCGAACGCGTAAAAAACCGAGAGGTGCAGCCATTCGCTTCTTCCAGCCGTTCTATTGTCCTTTTGCAAGGACAGTAGAACGGCTGGGCATAACCGCTCCGTGAATCAGTTGGCTCTATAGCGCTGCGTCGCGGCGTTCCGCGCCAGGGTTTTGGCGCGACGCAATGTACTCAAGCGCCGCTTCCGCAATGAGACCTGAACGTGTCTCGCCGTGCTGAGAAGCGTAATTGTCCATGAGGGTCAGAATGCGCTCCGGTAAAGTCACATTGACGCGCCTGGTCTTGCCCGACAATTTTGCCAGGTCTACGGTTACAAAGGCCCAAACGCCGCCAGCATAATCCGGGTTCTTTTGGTGATCTTCAATCGGCTGCGGCGTGGGAATCGGTTCACTATCCAACAATAACCCTTCCAGGTGACATTCAATCGCTTCCACAACCTCATGCAAGGCTTCATCCAGCGTCTTACCCGCACTGAAGCAACCGGGCAGATCAGGCACGGTCACGCCATA
Source organism: Anaerolineae bacterium (assembly GCA_044228345.1). Taxonomy (GTDB): domain Bacteria; phylum Chloroflexota; class Anaerolineae; order SSC4; family Amarolineaceae; genus Amarolinea. The sequence continues at coordinate 701 of JBGAVB010000114.1, forward strand.
GTCACTTTCTCGATCTTTATGCACAACCACAGAATAACGCATAGGTTCTCACTTTTGCTCTGGCCAGGTCCAACCCGCTTGGCGATAGATACCTCTATTCATAACTCAATAATACACATCGTACACACCGAGTCAACTTTTGGAGAATAACCCGCGGTGAGTTGTGCGACTATGGCATGTGCATTATAATGGCGCTCATTGGCGCGACGTGCGCGCCGGTTGTGGAAATTTTCAGTCTGGGCGGATGGTATGACGACAAATGTGAGCATTGACGAACAAGTGGCGATTCTGATGCGTGGCGCCGATTTTGGCGACGCGCAAACCTACGCCAACATGGAAAAAGAGCTGCGCGCGCGGCTGATCGAATCTCAGCAGAGCGGTCGGCCGCTCAAGGTCTACCTGGGCGTGGATCCGTCCGCGCCGGACATCCACCTGGGCCACTCGGTGCCCATGCGCAAACTGCGTCAATTCCAGGAGTTGGGCCATGAGTGCACCTTTCTGATCGGCAACTTCACCAGCCTGATCGGCGATGCGTCCGACAAGGAGGGGGTGCGCAAACAGCTCACGCCGGAACAGGTGGCCGCCAACGCCGCCACCTACACCGCCCAGGCTTTCAAGATTCTGGATCCCGACAAGACCCACATCCGTTTCAATGCCGATTGGCTGGCGCCATTGAGTTTTGCCGATGTCATCCGCCTGGCTGCCAACTTCACGGTGCAGCAGTTCCTGGCGCGTGATAATTTTGCCAAACGATTTGCCAACGGCGATGCCATTTGGCTGCATGAGTTCATGTACGCCTTGATGCAGGGCTATGACGCGCTCGCGCTGCAGACCGATGTGCAAGTCGGCGGCACGGAACAGCTCTTCAATCTGATGGCCGGGCGCAAGCTGGCCGAAGGGTTCAATCAGCGCCCGCAGATTGCCATCACGCTGCCGATTCTGGTGGGCACCGACGGCCATTTGCGCATGAGCAAGTCCACCGGCAATGCCATCGGCATCAACGAGCCGCCCGCGCAGATGTACGGCAAGGTGATGTCCATTCCGGACGGCGCCATGAGCAATTTCATGAATCTGGTCACGCGCTGGACGCCAGCCCAGATCAAGCAGATCGAGGAGGATCTGGCAACCGGCGCGGCCCATCCGCGCGATGTCAAGATGAAACTGGCCTTCGAGATCGTCGAGATCTTCCACGGCACGGACGCCGCGCAGCAGGCGGAAGCGCATTTTCGCACCGTCTTCCAAGAGCGCGAACTGCCAGACGATATGCCAGAATTTGTGGTGAGCCAGCCGGTGGCGCTGCTCGACCTGCTGCAGGCCGCGGGGCTGATTGCCAGCCGCGGTGAAGGCCGCCGTCTGCTGGCGCAGGGCGGCGTCAAGCTGGACGGCCAGCGCCTGGAGCAGATCGAAACCGTGATTGATGTGAGCGCTGGCGGCAGCCGCATCCTCCAGGTCGGCCGGCGGCATTTCGTCAAGCTGGTGGGTTAGGCCGGTTAGCGAATAACTGAGTTGATCCAACAGGCGGGCCTGTGAGAATCATGTTCGACACCTCGGTATTGGTCGCGGCCGTCGTCGAAGGACATCCGGCTCACGCTCCGGCCTTTCGCCGGCTGCAACGTGTCAAGGACAGCGTGGATAGCGGAGTCGTTGCTGCTCATTCCCTTGCAGAGACATATTCAATAAGAAGCGAGGTTGGTCTATGCGCCGTTGGTTTTTTACTCCTGGCGCGCGCGCTGCTGCAACTCGAACAGCACATTGAGCGCGGCCAGCGGCGAGAGGCCGTTGACATCGAGCTTCTTGAGGTCTTCGACAATCGGGTGGCTGGTGACAAAGAGGCCCAACTGCCGCGGCCCACTCGCGATGCCCAACTTGCGCGGCCCGGCCGCGCCTTTCGCTTCCAGGTCGGCCAGAATTTCATCGGCGCGGGCAATGACGGTACGCGGCAAGCCGGCCAACTCGGCCACATGCACGCCGTAGGAACGATCGGCCTTGCCTGGCACGATCTTATGCAAAAAGACGACGCGACCGCCCTCTTCGGCCACCGCCAGGCTGAAATTGACCACGTGCGGCAGGCGTACGGCCAGGTCGGTCAGTTCGTGGTAGTGTGTGGCAAATAACGTCTTCGCGCGCAGCCGTGGGTGATTGTGAATGTGCTCCACGATGGCCCAGGCAATCGCCATGCCATCATAGGTGCTGGTGCCGCGGCCGATCTCATCCAGGATCAGCAGCGAGCGGCTGCTGGCATGATTCAAGATGTTCGCGGCTTCGACCATTTCCACCATGAAGGTGGATTGCCCACGCGCGATGTCATCCGCGGCGCCGACGCGCGTGAAGACACGATCTACCAGCCCGATGTGCGCGGCGTCGGCCGGCACGAACGACCCGATGTGCGCCATCAGGGTGATGAGCGCCACTTGACGTAAAAAGACGCTCTTGCCGGCCATGTTCGGGCCGGTGAGGATGATGATGGCTTGCTCTGGGTGCAGGCTGACGTCGTTGGGAACGAACGGCTCCTCGCGCTGCGTCAACTCCACCACCGGGTGACGCCCAGCCTTGATCTCGATCACCCCATCATCCGCCAGTTCAGGGCGCACATAGCGATTGCGCGCAGCTACTTCCGCCAGCGCCGCGTACACGTCGAGTTCCGCCAAGGCCTGCGCCAGGGCCAGCAGGCGCCCAGCCTGGGCTGCCACCTCGTCCAGCACGGTTCGATAGACCTGCTGCTCCAACTCCAACTGGCGTTCATCCGCGTGCAGGATGACAGACTCCATCTCTTTGAGCTTGGGCGTGATGTAGCGCTCAGCATTCACCAGCGTTTGCTTGCGCATGTAATCGGCCGGCACCAGGTGCGCGTTCGCGGTGGACACTTCCAGGTAGTAGCCGAACACCTTGTTGTAACCAACCTTCAGCGAGCGGATGCCGGTGCGCGCGCGTTCGGTTCCCTCCAGGTTGGCCACCCAGGTCTTGGCGTCTTTGGAGGCTGCCACCACGGCGTCAATCTCGGCGCTGAAGCCAGGGCGGATAATGCCTACATGCTGCAGCGTGGCGGGCGGCTCCTCCACAATGGCCTGGCTGAGCAGGCTTTCGACGTCCGCACAGGGGTCGAGCCTGGTTTCGAGCGCCGCAAACAGCGCCGCGGCATCCGCGGCCGGCCGCATCTGGCCGGTGATGCGCCGCGCCTCGTTGACCTTGGCCAAGGCCTGGCGAATGCCCAGCAGGTCACGCGGCAGGGCGATGCGCTGCACCACGCGGTTGACCCAGCGTTCCAGATCGCCAAAGCCCTTGAGCAGCGCCAGCAGCTCGGCGCGGGCCAGGCCATGCTGCTGAAACGCAGCCACCGCGCCCAGGCGGGCGTCGAGCTGCGCCAGGTCGAGCAGCGGCTGGCCCAAACGCCGGCGCAGCAGGCGCGCGCCCATCGGCGTGCGCGTGTCGTCGAGCACAGCCAGCAGCGTGTGACGATTGTCGCTGCCGCGGATGGACTCCGTCAGTTCCAGGTTTCGCCGCGTCGCCTCGTCCAGCACCATGAATTCGGTCAGGCTGTACGTGAATAGGGAAGTCAGCTGCGCCAGCGCCGACGGCTGCATCTCGCGCAGGTACTGCAGCAGCGCGCCCGCCGCGCTGATTGCCAGCGGCTTCGACTCGCAGCCGAAGCCGGCCAGGGTGTGGACGCGAAAATGATCCAACAGCGCGCGCTGTGCGGTTGCCAGTTCGAAGCGCCAGGGCGGCAGGCGCGTCAACGCACCCGCGGCCAGGCTGGCTTCGACGGGCAGCACCGCCGCATCTTCGACGGTCAGCAGTTCGGCCGGCTGCTCGCTGTGCCAGTCGCCGGCTATCCAGCTTTCGCCGAAGCCGATGTCGCCTTCGGCCAGCACGCGGCGGAACACGCGTTCGTCATGGACGTGCAATGTGGCGCGCTCGGCGCCGTGGCCGAGCATGATGTGCTGGCCTCAGCCATCCTGCTGACGCCGTCGCAGGAGCTGGCAACCGCCGTTCAACTTGAAATCGGCCGCCAGATCGAGGAACTGAGCCGCGCCGACATCATCGCGCAGTCGCTCAGCGGCCGCGGCGGCATCGTCATCACCGAAAGCCTGGCGCAGGCCGTGACGCTGGCCAACGCGTACGCGCCAGAGCATCTTTGCCTGCTCGTGGCTGATCCCTGGGCGCTGATCGGCCAGGTGCGGCACGCGGGCGGCATTTTCCTGGGCGAAGGCTCGTTCGAAGTGCTGGGCGATTATGTGGCTGGCCCCAGCCACATCATGCCGACCGAAGGCTCTGCGCGCTTCGCTTCGCCGCTGAGCGTCGCCGACTTCGTCAAGCGTATCAGCCTGATCGGGCTGTAGCTGCCAGCCGGTCAACGGCTCAGCGCCGCCGCCGCGGTGCTGGCCGAAGCGGAAGGGCTGAGCGCGCACGCCGCCGCGGCCAGGCAGCGCATGCGTGGAGATTGGTCATGAACCATCCGTCCTTCGTGTCGGCTCTGCCCGAGGACGCCGAGACCGTGTTGACCTTGAACCAGGCGCTTTTCACCGAAGACGGCTTGACCGCCTTCCCCCTGGCCGATCGTGCGCGCGCCATCGAGGCGCTGCTGCAGGAGCCAGGGCGCTGGGGAGAAATCTGGCTGATCCAGGATGGAGAGACTGTCGTTGGCTACACGATCCTGACCTGGGGTTTTACCGTGGAACTGGGCGGTCGCTTTGTTCTGATTGACGAGATGTACCTGCGCCCATCACACCGTGGACGTGGCTGGGCCAGCATTACGCTTGACTTCATCGGCGACCGTGCGCGCCACCGTCGCTGCGTGGCGGTGCAGCTTGAGGTAGAGCATCACAACACCCATGCGCGCGCCGTCTACGAGCGCAACGGCTTTCTGCCACACGCCACGCGCACCACGATGGAATGGCGTCTCACAAACGAGTCGGGCGGCCCGCTATGACGCTTTGTGGTCTGGCGCTGCGGCCGGCTGATCCTCGCCTGGCGGCATGACCGTGGTGCGCTCGACGATGAACTCATCATGGGTCGGCGCGGCGCGGCCGCGGTGGATGACCAGGCTGCCATGCAGCCGGGCCACGTAACCGGCGCCTGCGGACAGCAGCGCATCTCGGGCCGCCATCTCCTGCCAGCGCCAGCCGCGCACGCTGACCAGGGTGTAGCCTTCGAGCAGCCGCGCCTGCAAGCGCTGCGCCTCGGCGGCGCTGAGGCCGCGGCGGCGGCCGATGACGAAGCCGATGACAAGGCCCAGCGTCAGCGCTGGCAGTCCGCTGACCAGCAGATAGACCAGCGGCTGGCTCAACGTCCGCAGCCAGGCAGTCAGCGCGGACGGCGCCCACAGCGCCAGCAGCCAATTGGCGGTCACCGCGCCGCCCCCGCCGTAGAACAGGGCACGCGCCAGGGCTTCGCTGCGCCGCATCCAGTGAAACGGCTCCTGCACCAGGTTGGCCTGGCAGCCCTGCCGACCGGCCGCGTGCAGAGGCTCCTGGACGCGGCTGAAGACGGCGATTTGCAGCGGCTGCGCGGCCAGGCGGCTCAACACCGTTTCGACATCGGCTGCGTCAAGAAATAAGGCCAACCAGGCAAAGCGAATCATGAATCAACCTGACACGACCAATCTCACTCTCCCCCTGGCGAACGGCTATGAGCACCTGCTGCGGCCTGATGTGGCCGGGCTGGAAGAGTACACGCCCATTGTACCATTCGAGGTCTTAAGCGAGCAACTGGGGCGCCGTCCTGAGGAGATCGTCAAGCTCGACGCCAACGAAAATCCTTACGGCCCGGTCGCGGCCGTGCGCGAGGCGCTGGCCGCGTTTCCGTTTTTCCAAATCTACCCCGACCCGGAGCAGCGCCACCTGCGCGCGGCGCTGTCGGCCTACGTCGCGATGCCGGCCGAGATGATATTGGCCGGGCATGGCGCCGATGAGCTGCTGGATTACCTGTGCCGCATTTTCCTGCGCCCCGGCGACGCCATCATCAACTGTCCGCCCACCTTCGGCATGTACAGCTTCGATGCGCAGCTCAGCGGCGGCCGCGTCGTGGATGTGCGCCGCCGGCCCGATTTCAGCCTCGACGTAACCGGCGTCGAGCAGGCGGCGCGGGCGCAGGGCGCCAAGCTGCTGTTCTTGACCAGCCCCAACAACCCGGACGGCAGTCTGCTCGACCCGGCCGATCTGCGCCACCTGCTGCGCCTGCCGCTGATCGTGGTCATGGATGAGGCGTATATTGAATTTGCTGGCCTGGAGCGGTCCGTGGCGTCGTGGGTTGCGGATTATGACAACCTGGTGGTCTTGCGCACCTTCAGCAAATGGGCCGGCATTGCGGGGCTCCGCCTGGGCTACGGCATTTTTCCGGCCTGGATCCTGCGCCACCTGTGGAAGTTCAAACAGCCGTACAATGTCAATGTCGCCGCCACCGTCGCCGGGCTGGCCGCGCTGGCGCATCGCGCCGAGCTGGCGCCGATCATCGCCGCGCTGATGGCCGAGCGCCAGCGGCTGGGGGTGGAACTGGCGCGCTTCCCCTTCCTGCGGCCCTACCCCAGTCAGGCCAATTTCGTCCTGTGCCAGGTGCTCGGTCGCGAGGCGAAGGCGCTCAAGCTGGCCCTGGCGCAGGCCCTGACCGCGCGCTACCACGGCGGGGAGGCCGCCACGGCGGCGCGTCAGGAGTTCGAACGCGTGATCTCGCAGGGGCAGATGCCCTCCGAGGTGCCGGAGGTGACGGTGGCGCCCGGCGAGACGTTCG
>JBGAVB010000115.1:0-7334 GCA_044228345.1 Anaerolineae bacterium
ATATGGTTGCGATTGAGGTCAATGCCATAGTGGCTGTAGGCGCTGGGCGGCCACGAGCAGCTGCCAGAACCGGCCGCGCTGTTGTTGGTGTTCTTGCGCCAGTACCACGGACTGCTGTTGTAAGGTGGTTCGGTCCCTAGTTCCACCATGCGCCGGCCGTCGGGGTTGCTCTCCAGCACGACGTAAACCTCGCGGTTATCCAACAGCCAGGTGAGGTTCGGATCCACGCCGTAGCCGCTGATCAGGGTCTGGATGAAGGTCTTCATCAACTCTGGGCCGGGCAGCTCACGCGCGTGCAGACCGCCGTCCACGAAAAAACGGCCCGCTTTGGTGGGCGCGCCCAGTTCGTTGGTAATGCGCGCCACTTGCAAGCTGTAACCAGCGATGGTCTGACCGCCGGCATTGGTGCAGCCGCCGTGGGCCAGACACCAACTGCTGCCGTACGTGCTCAGTTCGATCAGGTTTGGATTGGCGGCGGCGTAGCTCACCAGCCAACTGTTGAGGTCGGCCAGTTTGGAATAGCAGCTCGGCCATGCATCCGGCTGCGCCGGCGCTGCGCCCAGCACGTCCACGGCGTAACCCAACTGGCGCAGGCCGTCAATTTCAGCCTGCGTCAGGTTCAACCTGGTCTGCCCAGCCTCGAAGGCTTCATCGTAAGTCGGCAGCCGTCGCGCCAGGTCGGCAAAATCCTGCAGCGACCGGACAACGACGTTGACGTGAAAGCGCGCCGGGGGATCGGGCGGGAGCGTGAGCGCACCCGCTGGGGTTACATCAGGCGGCGCGGCCAGGGTCACAGCCGGCAGCGCCAACACCACCATCAAGCACAGAACAAACCACCGTTGTTTCATCTGTCGCTTCCCCTCACGAACGAATTGACAAACAACACCTCGATCAGTCGAGGTCCGGCCTACTCCGACTGTCAAACTTGTTCGGCGCTTGCGCGCCGATGGCGATGAGCATAGCTTTGCGTCTTTGCACCTTCGCGCCCTTGCGTTGAGGTGCTGCGTTGAAGCGATGCTCACATCAAGGCTTGCAGCGCCTTTTCCACGCTGTCGGTGGGGCTGACCTTGATCTGAATATCGGCCAGGTTGCCGTTCTCATCAATCACGACGTGACTGCGCACGACGCCCATATACTTCTTGCCGTACATGGATTTCTCGCCCCAGGCGCCATAGGCCTCCGTGACCGCGTGATCTTCATCGGCCAGCAGGCGGAAGGGGAGATTGAACTTGGTTTTGAACTTGGTGTGCGACTTGACGCCATCCGGGCTGATGCCCAACACGACGGCGTTCTTCTCTTCGATCTGCACGTACGCATCGCGGAAACCGCATGCCTGCGCGGTACAGCCAGGGGTGTCATCTTTGGGATAGAAGTAGAGTACGACGCGCTTGCCGCGATAGTCAGCCAGGCGCACGGTGTCGCCGCTGTCGCTGGGCAAAGCAAAATCAGGGGCCGGGTCGCCAATCTTCAGGGTTGTCATCGGTTCTTTTGAGCCTTTCTGGGCAAATGTAGACGGGGAGGCAGCCATCGCAGTCAAAACTACTTGCGACGCTTGATTGATTGTACCGCAGGCAGCGAGCGAGGGCAAGTGCGAACGGGCGTCTGCCTACCCTACTGTTGGACGCCGCTCGAGTTTCCTACCTGCCAGGGATAGATCATGCGCTCGCCCGTCGGCATGCCGTACAGTCCCACGACCCGGTACGACGCGGGGTCGGGATCATCGGCTTGCAGAAAGCTCTTGAACGCCGACGGCATGGCGTGAGGAAAGGTCAGCTTGGCCTCCAACGCCAGGGGCGCCAAAGGGCGTTGAACGATGAAATCTATTTCCTTTTTGTCCGCCGTTCGCCAATAAGCTACCTGATCGGCCCCATACAGTTTGAGCAGTTCGGCAAACACACTGGTTTCAAAAACCGGACCGAGCACTTCGCGCTGCAGCCGCTTCAACCAAAGCATCTGCATCAGACCGGTGTCGCAGAGGAAAATCTTGGGAGTCTTGAACAGTTCGGCGCGTAGATTGCGGCTGTAAGGTCGCACGATTTTGATGACATAAGTTTGTTCCAGGAGAAACAGATAGCGTTCGATGGTGGGGCGGGACAGATCGCAGGTGTTGGAGAGTTCAGCAATGTTGAGCAGATTGCCGCTTTGCGCGGCCAGGACTTCCAGCAGGCGATTGAATTTGGAAACATCTCGAATGTCAGCAAGATCGCGAATGTCCTTGCGGACGTACGTGTCTATGATCTGCTGCAGGTATCGCTCCTTCATGCTCACATCAGGCGTCAGCACGATTTTGGGATAACCGCCATACAGGGCATATTCGACATAGAACGCTTGTAGCTCCAACGTCTTTTTCTCTGTGTAGGATGGACTGAGTGTGAAAGGTATCCCGCGAAAGTGCAATAGCTCACCGAAGGAGAGCGGATAGATCACGAAATCCACGGTCCGACCCACCAGCGAGTCGCGGAACTTGCTCTTCATCTCGAAGCTAGAAGACCCCGACACAATAAGTTTGATCGTGGTGTGGTGGTCGGCGATGAGTTTCATGAAGGAGGAAGGGTTGGCAAGATATTGGATTTCGTCCACCAACACAAACAGCTTTCGACCTTTTTGTCCTAGCTCAGCGAGATCGGCACCCTCTTCCTGCAGATACCGTAAGAATTCCTCGACCCCTCGATCCAAGATGGCGGTCAAGCGGCTGTCCTCCAGGTCAAGATAAACAGTCTGTTCGCCCTGCGCAATCAACTGCCGTTGAAGATAGATCATGATCGAAGTCTTGCCGACCTGCCGCGCGCCGTGGAGAACGATGATGTCATCGGTGTGTAAGTAGCGGACGATCTCGTCCATGACCGCACGTTTGTAGATGGTCTTTTCCATTTGAATACCTCAAGGTTTCGATGGAAGTAAAGGCTTGATTACATTCTACTTCAATATAAATATAAGTCAAGGTATAGAATTATTGAATTTTCACCTGATAGAGTAGCCGCACGAGCATTGCCAGTCCGCACAAAACCTCAGATCGAAATTACCTGATGAGCACCGCGCAGGGGACGAAGAAGCTGTCATACCCCACGGCCGGGTCATTGAGCGTGGCCCGGTAGCGCAGGCCGGTGGAGGAGCCGCCGTCCAGGTTGACGGCCTGCGCGATCTGCAAGTCGGACGCGGCCAGGAAGCGCGCAAACTCGGCCAGGGTCGTGGAGGTGACATCCGCGATGAAGAGGATGCGCCCCTGGCTGTCCACGGCAGCCGCGGTGCGGGCCGCAGCGTCGCTGTCGTTCAAGCCGGGAGCCAGCTTGCCGCTGCGCACCAACATGGGCCAACCCTGTAAGCCCAGGCGCAGATCGCCGCTGACGCTGCCCGGCGCAACGGCCAGGCTGGCCTTGCTGCCGCGCACCAGCAGCACACCGCCCCATCCACTGCGCAGCGGCGACAGCACGCCGTCCGGCCCGGCCAACAGACCAATGTGGCGGTTTTCGCCTTGATCGGTCGTCAGGTAGAAGCCGCAGTTGACGGCCGCCAGGCCTTCCTGCGCGCTCAGCCGGGCCCCCACCGTCTGCACCTGGTTGGGATTGGCGTTGAACGCCACGGCAAAGGTCACGGCCGCCGGATCAAGGCGCAAGGCCAGGCGCGCCGCATTGCCCAGGTTCCGACGCACTTCCGCGCCCGCGAAGAGGGGCTGCCAGCCGCTGTCCGCGCCTGCGTTGTCCGGCGTGGGCGCGGCCGTGTTGGGATTGGGGAGCGTGGGCGTAGGCTCTTGGAGTTGGGGCGTGGGAATTTCACACGCAACGAGCAGGATGCACAGGAGGCACAGCCCGAGCCAGGTCCTTACGGCCTGCCTCGTGCGCGCACGACGGACACGATGCAGGCAAATGAGGCGGTTGACCGACAGGTATGACATGCGCTTTTGTTACGCCTCTCGCAGAATTCGCGCAAACAGCTCTTCATAGCGATCGGTGATCTGCTCCCAACGGTAGTGCGCGTCGGCGTGCGCCAGGGCGCGGGCGCGGTAGGCGTCTACGGTGTGCGGCGAGGCCAGCAGATGATCGAGCACCGGCTTCAAGCCCGCGCTGCCGAGCCGCCCATCGTAGACCAGCCCGGCGTCGCCCAACGCCTCTCGATTTTCCGGGATGCCGTTGGCCACGACGCAGTTGCCCAGCGCCATCGCTTCCAGCAGCGCAGGATGCGTGCCGCCGACCTCGGATGGCTCGACGAACAGGTAGGCATTGCTGCACAGCTCGCGGTAGCCTTGGCCAAAAACATAACCGGTAAAGAGCGTGCTCGGCCCGGCCAGGCGGCGCAGATGCGCAATGTAATCGGCCTGGTACGGCGCATCGCCCACGACGACGCAGCGATAGCCGCTGTCCAGGCCCTGGCAAGCCTCCACCAGGTGGTGGACGCAGTTTTCAGGCACCAGCCGTCCGACAAAGAGCACATACCGCCGCGGCTCCAGCCCGAAGCGGCTGAGGGTTTCGCCGGGCGGGAGGCGGCCGATGTCCGCGCCATAGGCAATCACCGCGGCCGGGGCGCGCTGAAAGCGGTTTTGGTAATAGGCTGAAACCACCTGCGAATCGGTGATGAACGCATTGGGCAGGCGCAGCGCCAGGTGTTCGGCCGCCTGGATGTAGCGCGCCGCCCATGCGCCCCACTTGGCGCGCCGCCAATCCAGGCCATCCACGTGCAGGATGACTTTCTGCCCGGCCAGGCGCGGAATCCAGCTCACGATGCTGTTGCCGGCGATGACCATCAGCACCAGGTCATAACCCTGACCCAGCGCATGCAGCGCGCTCAGCGTGGTGTGGACGATGGTGTCCAGATGCTTGTGGCGCAGGGTTGGCAGTTTGACCAGGCGCACGCCGCGATAGCGGTTGCCTGCAATCTGGATATGGGGCACGCGGCAGTAGACCGTCACGTCATGGCCGCGCGCGGCCAGGTGGGCGCTCAGTTCTTCCATCATCGTTTCAAAGCCGCCGTAGTTCGCGGGGATGCCCCGGCCGCCCATCAGTGCAATTCTCATACATTCTTCCCAACTATTACGAGTTTTGTCCAGTCACTACCGTGTAGATCGTTTCTATCCGCTGCACGTGCTGCGCCAGCGTGAACTGGCTGGCCGCGCGCGCGTGACCAGCCCTCCCCAGGCGCCGGGCGTGCGCCGGATCGCGTAACAGGCGCGCCAGCGCGTTCGCCAGCGCCGCAGCGTCGCCGGCTGGAACCAGACAGCCGGTTTCACCTTCTACGATCAAGTCCTCAGGCCCGCCCAACGTCGCCACCACCGGCAGCCCCAGCGCCATGCCTTCCAGGACGACCAGACCAAAGCCTTCCATGGTGGTGGTCGGCGCGGCCAGCACATCGAAGACCTGCATAAGCTCCGGCGCTTGCGCCCGCGGCACTTCACCGGTAAAGATCACACGGCCGGCCAACGGCCCGGCGTTGGCCTGTGCGAACAGGGCCTGGCGCAGCGGTTCATAGGCCGGCAGCGCGCCGCCCACGAGCACAAAGCGCGCGGCGGGAAAATCGGCGCACAGACGCGCAGCCGCGTCGAGGAAAATCGCCTGCCCCTTGATCGGAGCGATGCGGGCCACCATGCCGACTACCGGCCCGTCGCCCAACCCCAGCTCGACGCGCACCTCGGCCGCCGCGCGTCGCGGCGCAAACGTTGACAGATCCAACCCATCGGGTACGACATGCAGGCGAGGGTCCGCGGCGCGGCTGCCCCACTGACTACGCACGGCCCGGCTGTTGACCACCACGGCCGCGGCCAGGCTGAGCATGGCCTGGCACCAGAGGCTGCGCAAGGGAGCGCCTAGCGGCAGGCGTTCGCGCGCGTGCCACACATGCGGTACACCGGCCAGCCGCGCCGCCAGCGCGCCATCCAGCGCAGCGCTGCTGTTGGTGTGGACCAGCGCGGCCTGCTCTTGCCGCAGCCATGCGGCCAGGCGCACAACCGATGGCGGCAGGCGCAGCCCCAGTCGCAGCAGCGCCCGGCCGGAGCGCAAATCCTGACGGGTGCGCGGCGCGGCCAGCGGCCACACGCGCCACGCCACGCCGGCTTGTGTCAAGGCCTGGCTGAATGGCCCAGCAAAGGGCAGCAGCACCAACGGCCGCCACTGCGCCGGATTGAGGTGCGTCGCCAGGTCGAGCAGCATGGCCTCTGCGCCGGCCCAATAGCCCGTGGCGTTGATGTAAACAACGCGGCGACCGCGACCTAAGACTTCCGAAGTCCCCCAGACTTCCGAAGTCTTCAAGACTTCGGAAGTCTCTTTCCTTACGGGCATGGCGCACGCTGAAAGAGCGTCAGTTCGCTGCCCGGCCAGCGCCAGGTCGCAGCCGGCGCCGCGGTCACGGTGAGAGCGGCCGGCAGCGCATCGTTTCGATCAACCAGCCAGGCACGCGCCGACCAAAGCCAAATGCGGCAGCGCCCGGCGGTCTGTTGAGCGATGAAGGCCACGGGCGTTTGGCTGGCCGCGGTGTCGCTATTGTACCACACGACGTCGGCAATTGGCGCACCATAGAAAGCCAGGGGAGCCAACAAATAGACCTCCGGTGCGCGCAGGAGCAGTAGGTCCGCGGGCTGCACGGCGGTCTGCAAGAACTGCACAGGTTGCTGAAGGTCTTCCTGCGCAAAGGCCGGATCGCTCACCCCGCGCAGCCAAAACAAAGTTGACAGGACCACCGCCACGCCCACCCAACGCCGATCCTGCATCGCGATGCCCAGGAGCAGGGCTGGGAGAGCAAACAAGATATATCTGACATTGAAGTTTGTCTGCGCCCACCAGGTGAGCAAATTGGCGCCGAGCAGCGGCACGCCCAACCAGAGCAGAACCAGTGCGGGGAAGGCGTGTCTGGGCAGGTCCGGGCGAGACACAAGATTGGAGACCGGAGATTGGAGACCGGAGATTGGAGTTCCGAGATTGTGTTGTGTTGGGGGGCGAGGACGCGGGAAAAGCCGGCTGCGGAGCGCGGCGAGGGGAAGGAGGAACCACGGAGCCGCGGCCAACAGCAGCCAGCCCAGGTGCTGCTGCGCCAGCGCACGTAGGCCCGTTCCGCCTGCCAACGCCTGGCGCAGCGCCTCCGGCGGCGGGCCGACCGCAAAGCCCCAACTGAGGGTCAGCAGCGAGTAGGCCATTTGCGCCAGCGGCAGCCCTGGCCGCGTGGTCGGCGTTGACCAGCCTGCGACAACGCCTTGCAGGTAGACGGCCAGCGCGGGCGCGGCCAGCAGCAGCGCCACAAGCAGCGCCACAAGCGAGAGCGATAAGGTGCCGATCACGGCCTTCGCCGAGTAGGGCGAAGCGACCAGCGCCTCGGCCGCCAGCTTCTCGTGCGGCGCTGGAGAATCAGTGAAG
>JBGAVB010000116.1:0-7324 GCA_044228345.1 Anaerolineae bacterium
GATAACGGTCGTCGTTGAAGCTGGCCACTTGGCGGCCATTGATGTACAGGCGATACGCGCCGCCATCGCCGGCTACGGTCAGCGTGTTGATGGCTTTTTCGGCCGTCAGGATCAAATCCGACGGCGTCCAGTCAATCAACGTGGTCACGGTTTCCGCGTCATCAATGCGATCCACGCCAAAGAAGCCGTCGCCTGAGATCTGGAAGCTGTAGAACTGCTCGCTGTCAGTGACCTGGAAGATCAGGCCGTAGCCGTTGTTCACGGCGCCGCTGAAGCTGGTCGCGGCTTGGAGCACAAAGCGGGCGGGTAGGCTTTCGTCGGCATAGTAGTCATACAGCGGGCCGCCGTAGGGGTTCAAGCTGACGGCATATTGACCCGCGGCAGAATAGCCGGCGGCGCCCCAATCGCCGCTGTCGTCCGTGAGGCCGCTGTCATCCGCGTTGAAGGTGTCTTGCCACAAGACGCGCTGGATGTTGGGCGCAGGCGATCCCAACGGCTCCTTGTTGAGACCCGTCAGCATGATGTCGAAGCTGGCAAGCAGGGGCTGGAAGGTGGCTTGCATGGCCGAGAAATCGGCCGCCGCGCTCAGCAGGAGAACGGTGAAGGTCGCACTGCGCGTCGGCGACGAGACGACGGCCAGCGCCTGCAGCGCCTCGCCGTCCAGGGTAAACGTGACGCCGCGCTGCATGGCCGGGTACGCGCCCAGCAGCACCGATTCGGCTTGCGGCGCGACAACCACGTTCTTCAGCTCGCTGTCGGCCGTAAACAAGGCCAGCGCGTCGGCCAGCCCCTGGGCGTTGGCGGCGTCTGCGCTGTCGGCGTCGGGGTAGCTGTCGCGCACGACGAGCACCAACGCGCCGTTCTGCTCGTCGGTAAACGACACCATGTCGTTGGCCGCGTCCTCTTCCACGCTCCAGGCGGCGGGGTGGAGCAGGGCGATGGCGAGGGCGGAGTTGGTGTAGGGTTTGAAACCATTCACGGCTACGGCCTGCGCATTTTCCACAAAGATGGTGTCAAACTGCGTGCTGCGTTGACCATCCAGGTCGTCGGCGATCACGCCAATGACATAACTGCCCGCCGGCGCAGGCCTTTCGACGACGGTCCAGGCTGTGTCGCCAAAGGTGAGCGTGCCCCCCTCACGCGTGAAGGCCGCGTCCTGCGCGCTGTCGGCAGCGAGCGGATCCATGGCCGTGCTGCCCACTCTGCGCATCTGCTGCAGCACGGTGAACGTATCGCCAGGCGCCGGGGTGATGATGCGCGGCGCGCCCAGGTTGCTGAGCCGCGGATAGCCGAGCACCTGCGTCAGGCGTCCGTCGCGAAAAGAGATGCGCGCGAAGCGCTCTGAGCTGCCATCGGCAAAGCGGTAGATGCCTTCCACCGTGTAGGTTGGGGTGTCGCCGTAGATCGCAGGCATCAAGAGCGCGGGCGTCGAGGTGACGCCGTCGCTGATACTGAACAGCGTCGGTTCCCAGTCCAGGTCCACCGCCACATCCTCTGCCGGCCAGGCTGGATAGGCGACGCCGTCAATCTCCTGCGTATCGTCCGCCATGACATAGTCCATGTCCTCGATCAGAATGGCCTGCTCTTCCGGCAGCGTGCGGCCGATGAAGCGGTAGACAAAGCCCAGGTTTCGGCCGCTGATCGTGGTTTGTAGATTGACGGGCCGGCCGGCTGCGGCCGTGGTCGCGGACAGACGCAGTGGTTCGATCTGGATTGGCTTGCTCAGGGCCGCAAACCGGGTGACGGTGCGTTTGGGCGCGGCATCGCTGCGTCGGCTGCCATAATGCGCAGCTAAGAAATCGTCCCAACCAGAAGCCTGCGCAAAACGGCTGGCAATGCGCGTGTACTGCCAGTTGTCTTGTGTGCGGAAGAGCGTACGGCTGGGGAAGTAGATCGAGATGCCAGTGGCGCCGGGGCGCTCTGGCCCGTGGCGTTGAGCGACAACGGCTTGCCCCATCGCGGCCAGCACGGCGTCCGCCGCCTGCTTGACCCCAGCGCTGCCGCTCTGCGAGCGCAGCAGCTTCGCAAAGTGTCCCAGGTCAATGTAAGGAGACGCGGCGCTGTCGTCAAAAGCGTTCTCGAAGCTCTGCGCGTTGGCGCGGGCGCCGGTAATCTTGCTGCGCTCCAGGCCCGCCAACTGCGTGCTGAGCCGATTCACGGCCTGGTTGAGTGTGGGGATGGCGTTGAGGTCAACTGCGGCCAAGGTGACATCCACACTGAACTCTTTGACCACGCTGGGCGAATCCAGGCTCTCGTCCATGTCATTTTCTTTGAGCAGCTGGCGTCGCGCAGTGGCATCAAGGATTCGTTGATCCTGCGCGATGTAGCTGTTGACGATGGCGCGCCCCAAGCCTGCGCCATTCATCGCCGGGTTGGCGCTCAACTGGCTGAGAAAGCCGGCGTAAGCCCAACCGAGCGCCGGTTCTACTTCCTCCGAAGCCACGGCATAGCGGGCATGGGGAGTCAGCGTAGTATAGACCTCCAACATGCCCATCAGGCAGGCGTCGAATCCGATCAATTCGAACTTGTCCAGGCCGGTTTTCTGGCGCGCGGCGCCAAGCGCCGTGTCCAGTTCCATCAACCACAGGTTATCATCCATCTCTTCGGCCAGCGCCAGCTTGTCCCGCCCCTGACCGCCAGGCGCCGGATCACTGAAACCGCCCGGCCAACCCGATCCGTGATCGGACAGGATCAACGCGTGTTTGCGCGCCGGATAGTTGACCACGGCCCAGGTGATGAAGTCGCTGAGCGTCTGGCCGTCTGCCATATTCAGTTCCCCCAGGTCGGCCAGTTCTGGCGAGCTGAGCTTGCCCAGGTCGTCGTCTTTGGTGATGTAGAAGCGCTTGGTGGATGTCCAGTTGCCCATGCCGCTGAACGCGCCCTTGTAGCGATCCACCTGCGCCACAATGTGCACCTGGTCGCTGGAACCCACGCGTTCGACCTCGTTGAGATCAACCATCATGTCGCGTTCGAGGATGTTGTCATCGGCGTCCACGTACAGCATGATGAGCCATTCGGCCTCCGCACTGCGATCCGTTGGCGGTTTGCTGACAGGATTCGCGGGATCCACCGCAACGCCGCTGATGCGCAGCGTCTGCAGCATCGCCGTGAAAATGTCGGCGTCGCTGCGGTAGGTGGCCTGCGGCGCCTCGAAGTTCAAGAGGTAAGTCTGGCCGTCGCCGGTCGTTACGGCAATGAAGACGCCCTGCTGCGGCGTCTTGTTGCGCGCCACGTAGCTGTAGTCCAACCGCAGGCCATCGAGGCCGCCCGCGCGATAGACTGCGGGTTCACCCTGATACACCACCTGGGTGATGCCCGGTCGTGAGTTCACGCCTTTGAGATAGGCGATGCCAGCGCGATTGGCCGCGTCGGCGGCGCCGCCGAATTCCTGGCGCTGCACCCACAGCGAGGTCTCGCGATCGCCCACGTAAAAGAGCACGCCATCGCTGCTGGCGTTTTTGTCGGACACGCGCCAATCGCCTGGATAATCCAGACTGAAGGCCAGGTCAGGACTGGAATAGCTGGGTTTGACCGGCGGCAGGGGTGTCTTGGTGCCCGGTCGCGCCCGGCCGGTGGGCGACGGCGTGACCGCGGCAGTCGGCGTGGCAGGCGGCTCGTCATTGCACGCGATCAGCAGTGGGAGCAGTATAAAAATCAACAGGACAAGTGCGCTGTGGCGAATTCGATAGTTGGACATAATCTGCCCTTCGGCGAAAGATAACTTCGGTCTGGGATCAATGATCGGCATGTTCACAAAATCCGATCAGCGAATTTGGCATCAGCAGTCTGGAGTGAAACAGGCCAGCAAGGGAGAGGGGCCTTGAACCATCCGGCTTTTGGAGTTGTCATTGTACCAGGGTTACAGGAGATCAACAAGTCTCCCGTGCAGAATTCCAGGGCCAGTCAACTCTCCACGGGGCCAAGCAGCAGCCGGTCAATCAGATAGCGCTGCGCGGCGATAAAAATGACGACGACCGGCAGGCTCATCATGAGCGCCAAGGCCGCCAGGTTGGCCCACGAATCGAGGTAGGACGACTGGATCATGCCGGAGATCGCCATCGCCAGCGTCACGTTTTGCGCTTTGTCCACGAAGAGCCAGCCCATGGCGAACTCCGAATAGCCGATCAGGAAAGCGATCAGTCCGGCCACCGCAATAGCCGGCAGGGCCAACGGCAGGGTGATGCGCGAGAACGCAGTCCACGGCGAAGCGCCGTCCAGGAAAGCCGATTCCTCTAGCTCGAGCGCGACGGCCTGAAACGCGGCGCGCATGTTCCAGATGCAAAACGGCATGGCGAATGACGTGTAGACCACGGTCAGTCCGAAGAGGGTCGTGCGGATGCCCAGGGCGGAAAGCAGCAGGTAGAGCGGCACCATCAGGGCCACCGGAGGCAGCAGCACGCCCAGCAGCAGCCCGAACAGCCCCCAGCGCCGGCCAGGGAAACGGTAGCGGGCGAACGCATACGCCATGCTGGCGCCCAGGGCAACCGATGCCAGCGCCGCGCCGCCGGATACGATCAGGCTGTTGCGCAACAGCGCCAGGAATGGCATGCCCTGCGCCGGCTTTTCCCACATGCGTACGAACACGGCCAGGGTGAATTGTTCCGGCCATACCCGGAACGTCGTTGGCCAGCCTTTGACTCCGCCGTCGAACGCCAGGTAGACGATGCCCCACAGCGGGATCAGCACGAACAGGGCAATCAGGGTCAGTCCGGCCTGGTACCGCGCCTGCTGCCACCTGGTCAACCTATGCATAGGTCACCTCCTCCGTCGCCTCGCCGCGCGTCAGCCGGGCCAGCCACAGGATCAGCCCGAGCAGCACCAGCACCGTGAAGATGTTGATCGCCGCCGAGACGGCAAACTGGCCGCCGAAGTAGCCGGTGGGCGAGAACAAGTAGTACGACGCCGTGGCCAGCGTGATGGTGGGCGGCTCCACGCCCATCGTATAAAACAGGTAGAACTGGTTGAAGGCGAAGATGCCGCGCACGAAGAGCGCAGGCGCCAGCAGCGGCAGCATCAGCGGCCAGGTCACCCACCGGAAGCGCTGCCAGCCGACGGCGCCGTCTATCGCGGCCGCATCGTAGACCTCGTCTGGCGTCAGCTTCAAGGAAGCCGTAGCGGCCAGCATGATCAGGGGGAAGCCGTACCAGGTGGCAGCCACCAGCAGCTGCACCAGGGTCGCGTTTGGGCCGGCGACCGCTTGCGCGCGCAGCGCATCCGCGGGAATACCCTGCGCCAGCGCCAGCCAGCCGAAGCCCGGTTCAAGAATGCGCAGCCAGATGAGCGCGCCAACGAACTCCGGGATGGCCCAGGGCAGGATGAAGATCGTGCGCCAGAAATTGCGCCCACGCACGCCGCGCCGATGAAGCATCAACGCGGCCGCTACCCCTAGCACGGCTTGCAGCGACACGGAGAGGGCCGCCCACAGGAGGTTGAAGGCCAGCAAATCTGGCTCAGCGCCTCCCAGGAGTTGACCCAGCACGCTTGGCCCGGCCCAATGGACCTCTTTCGTTCGGGTCACGCTGTCGAAAATGCCCACGGCCACCGGCTGCGCCTGCCCTGTCAGCCCTTGCCACACCGCACGCCAAACGCCGCCCTGAATCCCATCCCGGATCGAGATGGCGTTGAAGTCGGTCAACGCCACGGCTGCCTGGTAGATCAGAGGAAAGAGCGCCAGCAGGCTCAGCGCGAGGATCCCCGGCGCCAGCCAGGGCAAGGCGCGCCTGGTATCGCGGCGGGCCACGCGCTGGGCTTCCGCCGCGTGCAGCGGCCGTGCGTCTGCGGTTTTGCCATCCGCCCTGCGGCGCTGCACTGAACGCCGCAGCGGCTCCCAGAGCGCGGCCTGAAAGCCCAGGCCAGCCGCCAACGACAGCGGCGCGGTGATCGTCAGGATGTACTGCGGCCACTTGGTCGGCCAGACCAGCAGAAAACCCAATCCGATCGCCAGCCACAACGCGCAGACCCGGTATTCCCGCCACAGTCGGCTCAGCCCCAGGCCAGCCAACACCGTGATGAAGGTGTCGAGCATGACCACGAAGACGCCTGGATGCCAGGGCACCGGGCCGAGCAGATAGACCAACGGCTGCCAAAACGGGAAGTTGTACTGCTGCACGTGGGCGCTTTGCGCGTACTCGCCATGGTAGCGCAGCGATTGCGCCAGGCGACCGAACGGATCCGACCACAGGCGTGGGTTGGCCGCAAAGAAGATGGCGAGCGCAATCAAGCCCCATAGGAGCAGGTCGAAGATGGCGGCGCGCAGTGGGTGATCCAGTGCACCTGCATCCTCACGCGGCGTCCTGGCAGCGGCATCGTCACGCGGCGCTCTGAGATCGAGCGCCAGCCAAACTGCATCGGCGGCGATCGCAAGCGCCACGATGCAGTACGTGTACTTCGACGCGGCTGTCAAGCCCAACGCCACCGCCGAGAGGATGGACCAGCCTGTCGCCGCCTGGGTTCTACCAGAGCTCCGGCTGCGACGGGAGTTGATATAGAACAACACGGTCAGCAGGCTGGTCAGCGAAGGCAGCGGTTCCAGCATCACCTGGCTGGTGTACTTGATCGTCCACGTGTGGACGGCGAGCAGCAGCCCGGCCAGCGGCTGCAGAATTGCCAGCGCCAGCACCTCCAGCGCGCCCAGAACGGCCGACACCGTGCGGGCGATGCGTAAATGGGGCTGCGGCAGGGACTTGGCGGGCGGGACGGTCGAGGACTGTTCCGGTAAGAGCGGCGCGGGCGGCAGCGGCAGAATCGCCGCGCCGTACAGCAGTTTAGTCAGCGGAGGGTGCTCATAGTTGTAGGCATAGTCCACCAGACCCTGCACATCGCCCGTGGCCAGGAACTGGGCATAGCGCTGGGCCGCGCCGAGGTAGTCATCCTCATCGTAGTCAATGGGGAGCAGCTGCGTGGCGCGCAGCCGCAGGCCCAGGCCTGTTGCCCCAATCAGCAGAACAATCAGAATGGTCGCCAGTCGGCGCCAGGTGGTCAGCGATGGTCGGTTCATCATGTCCTCTTGATCTCACACCCTTACTTTGGCAACGATTCCAGCACCAGCCACAGCCCAATGTGATCCGAGGCCCACAGCCAGCCGGCCGGCGTGCGTTGGGGCGCGGTGAAGAGGCGCTGGCTGGCGCGCACGCGCCAGGCGGAGGCCGGCCCTGGGCTGAGGAAGAGGTAGTCAATGCGCTCTTCCAGCGGCTCGTCCGGCGGCGCGGTCAGGTGATCCACGCAGCAGGTCAAGCCGGGGTCGTCGGGCCGCAGCGCGGCGAAGCTGTCCACCCAGGCCGGCTGCAAGGCGCGGATTGCGGCGCTGTCCGCCGTGGCGTTGAAA
>JBGAVB010000117.1:0-7319 GCA_044228345.1 Anaerolineae bacterium
GCGTCCATCCAGCAGAATCTGCGCGTTGGGCTGGCGCGTGTTGAGCCGAATCACCAGGTTGGAGCGAGCAAACTGATCCGTCGCATTCGAGTTTTTCATCAAACGGCCAAAAAGCTGATCCATGACCGCGTAAAATTGCTTGTCATCTCGATAAAACGCCACAACGGCCTCCTTTACCACAACGGTTTCTCTTGCACCTGTCGCTGCTGACAACGGAGGTCGCCAGCGCCCGCCTGTGAGGAGGCGAGCGCTGAAGAACACCCGTGCCTGTGTAATCGGCGTCGCGCTTAGCGCGCGGATTTCCGCCGGCGGAACACTATGCCGCCGACCAGTGCCGCGGCCGCGCCAGCCGCTGCCCCGATCGTCTGAGGAGACAGATTGGGCAGAGAGCGCGTCGGTTTGACTGCGTCGGCCACGCTCGGCGCTTCGCGCGAACGCCGGGCATCCTCGACCAGGCGCTGTAAGCGCGCCGGGTCGCGTCGCAGCTCGTCGGCGATGGCGCGCTTGCGCGCAATGTCTTCATCGGTCACGTATTCATCAAAGGAGCGCAGCCCAGCCAGTTGAAAACCATGCTTCTTGAAAAGGCGGTAAATCTCTTTGACGCGGTCCATTTCAATGTTGCGGCCCAGGGTGTAATCCTCGAAGATGCCCTCCATCGCCAAGAGCGTTGTTTCCGCCAGGCAAGCGTAGCTGGTCTTGGGCGGCAGGCCGATGTCAAAGCCAAAGTCCACATCGCCGGGGATCAAGATTTCGCCCGATTCGATCACCAACACATCGGGACGCAGGGCCGCCTCTTCTGCGGAAATGTCCGGCGGCCGCGCCACGTCGCAAATGACCGCGCCCGGTTTGCAGCGAGTAATGTCAATGATGCGTGTCTTGAGGGCGGTCGTCGTCGTGACGATCAGGTCTACATCGCCCAGGTACTCATCAGCCCGCGTCGCAATAGTCACCACGGCCTGGGGGGTCTCAGATTCAATCTGACGCTTGAGCGCAATCAGGCGCTCTGGTCGCGGCGCCACCAGAACCACGTTGTAGATTGCCTGGGCCAGCAAACGTGCGCAGACGGCGCCAATCGAACCTGTTGCGCCTACGACCATGGCTTTGCCCTGGCTCAAATCGGTCGCGCCCATTTTAATGACGGCCTGCTTGCCGGTTTCCAGGGTTGCGGCCACCGTCAGCGAATTGCCCGAGGTGATGGCAATATCCACCTTCTGCGCGACGGTGATGCCAGCATCGCCCACGACTGACGTAAACGCGCCCAGGCCCATCAAACGGGCGCCCATGCGCTCGGCCATGCGCGCGGCCTTGATCAAGCGCCGGTAGGTGAAGCTCGGATCGCGTCGCATCAGCTCGCGCGGGGTCGCGCCCAGGGTCAAGAGGATGCCTTCGACGCGCTGACCCGTGGCAGGCGACACCGCGCCCGTGATGCGTGAGAGGTACATGGGCGGGATTTCAGCCACGTAGTGCTCGACAAGTTTTTCGGGCAGGAAACGCAGACGGGCCAGGCGCTTATCCTTATAAATGAAGCGCGGGCTGAGGGGATGGATGACGAAGGCAAAGCGGTTGATCTGGCCGTCCGTTTCCTTGAGCGGCAAGATTTTCGGCGTCCACACCAGGTTGGCCATCAGGTTCAGGTATGTGTCCTCGTTCAGCGGCGCGGCCGGGTTGGGGCGGAGCGCGACAAAAATAGCCTCAATCACGGCCGAGGGCAAGCGCGCCAGCTCATTATTTTCCCAGGGCATGGTCGTGATCACCGTGTCCGCGCCGCGACTGCGCAGGTCCGCCACATCTTCATCGCTGGCGCATTCGACCACGATGATTTTGTGCTTCAGTTCTGATGGCGCGTAGCGGCGAATCGCGCCGATGTCGCCCGCGAGCACATCCGCGCGCTCGAAAGGGGCTTCGACGCGGGAAACGCCAGGCGTGCCAGCCAATGGGAAAAGACGGCGGAACGGCTCATCTTTCAGCTGCGCCAGCACAGGGCCTGCGCCCCGATCGAGCGCCACATTGTTGCCCAAGGCGGTCGGCAAACGGAAGTAGATGATAGAATCGGCATAGCTGATCTCGGCCGCTGTCTCTTCAAGGGCCGCGGCCAGTCCACGATGATTGAGTCCGGGCACCATCAAGACATTCTTCTGGCTGAAGAGGCCAGGCTGCGCCTCGCTCGCCAGCCGCACCGCCCACCGCTCGAGCGCACCGCGGATACCCCCGCCGTCGAGGACAGGCGTCTGTTTGGCTGATTTGCGCAGCTGATCACCCACGGCGTGAGTGACGGAGGCAGAGCCTAAGTTCAGCTTGGCAGACATGCCCTCCAGGGCAATAGCGTCCACCTTGCCATCAAATTCCTGAATCAATTCGGCCACGCGATCTTGATTGCCATCGGCGCCAATGCGGCGCACGGTGAGCGTCTGGCCCAAAAGGCTGACTTCCTGGAGAATCTCGCCGGCTGGCCCGAGATGCAGGCTAAGTATCTGTTTCGTCATGATCCACCGCTTTCTTACTGTGTCCCAATCCCGATTGCAGTTTTTTGACGCTGGCATGATGAACACGCCGCGTCAAACGCAGCGTGCACCATCTTCGCCAGGGTCGCGCTCTGAATTGATGGGTTAGATTGCGCCGCTATTATACTGGTACGGGCGCGGGGCGTCAAAGCCTTTGCCCGGCATCAATGTCAGATCGTGATAACGGTTAGAAACGAAAGCCTTCCCACCAGCCTGACGGTGATGGGAAGGCTTTTCGAAGCCACCCGAATGGGCCGATCGGTCTGCCTTGTTAGGCGGCAGGCATCAGCGCGCGCAAACGCGCAGCCAATTCCTGGTACGACGTGACGCCCACGACCCGGTCAACCTCGGCGCCGCCCTTGAAGTAAATCAGAGTCGGAATACCGAGAATGCCGTACTTCTCCGGCGTCGCGGGGTTGTCGTCTACATTGAGCTTGGCAATGACCGCTTTGCCATTGAACTCAGCCGCCAACTGCTCGACGGACGGCGCAATATAATGGCACGGGCCACACCAATCGGCCCAGAAGTCAACCAGCGCAGGCACGTCGGACCTGAGAACGCGCGCTTCGAAGTCGCTGTCGCCGACCGGGGCCGGCAGGGGCCGATTTGGATCATCCATGATCGCTGGGCGGGGCGTTTTGTCGCCGCCCAAGATTCGTTTCAAAATGCTCATCATCACACCCGTTTCTCGTGGCGGCCCTAAGCGGCTTCTGCTGCCGCGACAGGCTGGGTCTTGGCGCTCAGGAAATCATCAACGCGCTGCTTGAGGTACGGATAAGGCACAGCGCCAATGATGGCGTCCTGCGGTTCACCGTCGCGCACCAACAGCAGGGTGGGGATGCTCTGCACGCCGTATTGACCAGCCCACACCGGGTTCTCATCAGTATTGATCTTGGCCACGCGCAGCTTGCCGTCATACTCGGCCGCCAGCTTCTCCAGCGAGGGCGCAATCATCCGACAAGGAGCGCACCAGGGCGCCCAGAAATCCACCAACACCGGAATAGACGAATTCAACACCACTTCTTCATACATTGCATCACTGACATGCATCGGTTTGGTAGCCATTGTTCCTCCTCGAAAACCTTTTAAGATTATAGCCGCGTCACAAGCGCCGCCCAAGCCGTCTAGCAGCTGGCCCAGGCTCGTTACTGCGGATCATTCCAGATTCGTTTTTCCACCATGGCGCACGCCTGCGCCACGACTTCGATCCCAGAGGCGCGGCAGAAATCAATCGCTCGCTGCGATTCCGCGCCTGGCTGCATCCAAATACGCCGGATGCCGGCGGCCGCTGCTTCCTTGACGATCATCTCGCTGACAGATGGCGGCACCACCAAATCAACCACATCGGGCCGTTCAGGCAAGGCCGCCAAATTCGGGTAAACCGGATCGCCCAGAACCTCCGCTTCGTGCGGGTTGATCGCAAAGACGCGGTAGCCGGCGCGGCGCAGATCGCGATAGATTCGATGACCAAACTTGGTGGGGTTGGCGGATACCCCGACGATAGCCCATGTGCGACGGCCGACAAAATCGGCGATCAACTCTGCCTGGTTCAATGGACGCTGTCTCCGTTTATGCGGTCACTCGGCCAGAAATGGCGAGGCCTGTCTTGCTGCGGCATCACGCCAACGACGGTTGGCCGACGTCTCCCGTGGTCGTCATCGGTAGGCCGCTCAACGTGTCCACCAATTCATCCACCAGTTTCTCGGCCGAAGCGCCCGGCGCAGGATGCAGCAAACACTCGGTGGCATGCGCCCGAATTAACACCAGGCTCGTCTGCTGCACCGCCGAGCGAATGGCCGCGAGCTGCTGCAGCACAGCCTGACAGTCGCGGTCGTCATCCAGCATACGCTGCACGCCGCGCACCTGGCCCTCGATACGCTTCAAACGCCGCTGTAAATCGCCCTTGACCTCGCTGCTGCCCAATGCCATGCTTGACTCCTCAGCTTCACTCCTCATGTACAATACTGGGGTAGAGTATATCACAATCTCCACGACTCGTCAAACGGCGTTGACACCCTTTTCCCTTTATGGTATACTCGCAGCCTTGGCCCGCAAGGTCAAGCCGATGTTCTGACGAGTGGTAGCGCCTGACGGTGCACGCAGTGAGCAGCTACGGTTGTGATTTTCACTGGCGAAGCCTGCTGGCGTGCCTAGCACTGATCTCTGCAAAGTACATGCGCGTTCTGGTTGTTAGCGACGAAGTTGAGCCTCACCTGTACGGCCCCGCAGCCGCCAGGCTACAGGGCGTCGTAGATGTTCTGGTCAGTTGTGGGGACCTTCCATTTTATTACCTGGAATACCTGGCCGGAACGCTCAACGTTCCCAGCTATTTCGTCTTTGGCAACCACGGCTTCGAGTTGGAACACCGCGCCGACGAGATTGCGATTGCGCATCCGCGCGTCGGCACCAACTTGCACAGGACGACGGTCAACGAGAGCGGCGTGTTGATGGCTGGCCTGGAAGGGTGTTTACGTTACACCCCCAATGGGCGTTTTCAGTATTCCGACAGCGAGATGTGGCAGCAGGCGCTGAATCTGATGCCGCGGCTGATCTTGAACCGGCTGCGCCACGGCCGCTATCTCGACGTTCTCGTCACCCATGCGCCGCCGTTCGGCATTCACGATCAGCCTGATCGAGCGCACACGGGTTTCAAGAGCTTTCTATGGCTCTTACGCACGTTTCGGCCGCGCTATCTTTGGCACGGCCACGTTCACGTCTATAATCGCAATCAGGTCATCGCGACGCGTTATTGCCAGACCGATGTCATCAATGTCTACCCACATCGAGTAATTGACCTATGACGACGCGAAGCGGGCGACAAAGGGCTGAGAAATCTGCATGAGCACACCGATCACAGTCACCATTTTTGGCAGCTCACGTTGTTCTGTCGAAGCGACCTGTTATGATGAAGCGCGCCAATTGGGCGCGCTGCTCGCGCGCGCCGGCTACACCGTGGCGACCGGCGGTTACAACGGTACGATGGAAGCGGCCAGCCGCGGCGCGTCCGAAGCCGGCGGCCATGTCGTTGGCGTCACGTGCGATGTGTTTGCTGGCTCTGTCACCAATCCCTGGGTGCAGGAAGAGCGCCGCACGAGCGACTTGATGCAGCGCATGACCATTCTGGCCGGGATGGGCGACGCCATTGTCGCGGTGATGGGCGGTGTTGGCACGCTGGCCGAAGTCACCTATGTCTGGAATCTCCTCCAAATTGGAGTCATGACGCCGCGCCCGTTCCTGCTGCTAGGCGACTCCTGGCAGCCGATTATCCGCGCCATCCGCGCCCACAGCCATATCGGCTCGTCGGTGGCGGCTCTGCCCGAAGTGGTAGCCACTCCTCAAGAAGTCCTCACCCGCCTGCAAGCCACACTCCCATCCCCTTCTCGCCCCCTGACGTAGCGCCTGGCGCGCGCACGGGGGGCCACAACGTCATCTCGAGGACACGCACGACGTGCATGGTGTTGACCTGCGCGTTGCACGTGGCGTTCTTACTTTGCACGTTGCATCTTTTCTTTGCATTTTGCACTATCAGCAAGGAGTTTTCGTCATGGCAGAAGAACTACGCATTACCCCGCGCGGGGAAGATTACTCGCGCTGGTACACCGATGTCGTGCAGCGCGCAGACCTGGCCGATTATTCGCCGGTCAAAGGCTGCATGGTGATCAAGCCCTACGGCTACACCCTGTGGGAAGCCATTCGCGACAGCCTGGACCGCCGCTTCAAGGAGACCGGTCATCAGAACGCGTACTTCCCGCTCTTCATTCCGATGAGCTTTCTGCAAAAGGAAGCTGAGCACGTGGAAGGTTTTGCGCCCGAGCTGGCTGTCGTGACGCATGGCGGCGGCAAGGAGTTGGAGGAGCCGCTCGTGGTGCGCCCGACGTCAGAAACGATCATCGGCCACATGTACGCGCAGTGGATTCGCTCCTACCGCGACCTGCCGGTGCTCATCAACCAGTGGGCTAACGTGGTGCGCTGGGAGATGCGCACGCGCCTGTTCTTGCGCACTACCGAATTCCTCTGGCAGGAAGGGCACACCGCGCACGCCACCTACGAAGAAGCCGAAGCAGAGACCCTGCAGATGCTGGACGTCTACGCGGACTTTGCCATCAACGACGCGGCCATCCCGGTCATTCGCGGCGTCAAGTCGGCGCGCGAGAAGTTCGCGGGCGCGGACAAGTCCTACACGATCGAAGCGATGATGGGCGACAAAAAGGCGCTGCAATCGGGCACGTCGCACAACCTGGGGCAGAACTTCGCCAGGGCCTTCAACATTCAGTACCTGGACAGGGCCAATCAGCTGCAGCTCTGCTGGACTACTTCCTGGGGCCTGAGCACGCGCATGGTCGGCGCCATTGTCATGACGCACGGCGACGACCAGGGCCTGGCGCTGCCGCCGAAGCTGGCGCCCTATCAAGCGGTGATCGTGCCGATCTGGCGCAAGGAACAAGAGCAAACGCTGGTGACAGAGTCAGCCACCGCGCTGGAGCGCGAGCTGAAGGCCGCGGGCGTGCGCGCCAAGCTCGATCTGCGCGACAACTACTCGCCGGGCTTCAAATTCAACGACTGGGAGATGCGCGGAGTGCCGCTGCGCATCGAGATTGGCCCGCGTGATGTGCAAAACGGCCAGCTCGTGCTGGCGCGGCGCGATGTGCCGGGCCGTGAAGGCAAGCGCAGCATCGAGCGCGCCAGCGCCGCAGTCGCTGTTCAGCAGGCGCTGACCGACATTCAGGCCAACATGCTCGCGCGGGCCACGGCCTTCCGCGACGCCAACATCGTGGACGTCGCATCGTACGCCGAACTGAAGGAAGTGCTGGACGGGCC